>NZ_BAABDQ010000056.1:0-79837 GCF_039539705.1 Nonomuraea rosea
GCGCTGCGGGACGGCGCCGCCGCGATCGCCGCCCGGTTTCAGGAGCTGGCCGTCCTGCTGGCCAGGGAGTCGGGCAAGCCGCTGGCCGACTGCCGGGGCGAGATCGCCTTCGCGCTCGCCTGGCTGCGGTGGGTGTGTGAGCACGCGCCCGGGGTGCTCGCCGTCTCCGACGTCGCCGACGGCGCGGGCCGGCTGGTGACGCGGCGCAGGCCGTACGGCGTCGTGGCGTGCGTGACCCCGTGGAACGCGCCGGTCATCCTGGCCATGACCAAGCTCGCGCCCGCCCTGGCCGCGGGGAACACGGCGGTGGTCAAGCCGTCGCCGCTCGCCCCGCTGACGGTGGGCGAGATCGCCGCGGCGCTGCCCCACGTCGAGATCGTGCACGGCGGCGCGGAGACCGGGCAGGCGCTCGTCGCCCACCCGCTGGTCCGCAAGGTCGCCTTCACCGGTGGCGACGCGGCGGGCCGGGCGATCGCCGCCGCGGCCGGTTCGATGCTCACGCCCTCGGTGATGGAGCTGGGCGGCAACGATCCCGCCCTGCTGCTGCCCGATTTCGCGCTGACGCCGGACGACTACGAGCGCCTGGTCATGGCCTCGTTCGCGACCAGCGGGCAGGTGTGCATGGCGGCCAAGCGCCTGTATGTCCCGCGCCGCAGGGCGGCGGAGTTCGTGGCGGCCTACGTCGCGGCGGCCGAGCGGATCCTGCTGGTGGGCGACCCGCTCACCGCCGGGGTGAGCATGGGTCCCGTCATCTCGGCCCAGGCCGCCGATCGGATCAGGGCGCTGGTCGGCCAGGACGGTACGGCGGTGCCGCTGGGGCGGGCCACCGGCGATCTCAGCACCGGATATTTCGTGACTCCGACGCTGGTGACCGGCCTGCCGGACAGCGCCCCTCTGGTCACCGCGGAGCAGTTCGGCCCGGCCGTGCCCCTGCTCGCGTACGACACCGAGGAGGAGGCCCTGGCCAGGGCGAACGCGAGCGAGCTCGGCCTGGCCGCGTCCGTCTGGTCCGCCGACGAGGAGCGCGCCTTCGCGGCGGCCGGACGGCTGGAGGCGGGGTTCGTCTTCGTCAACACGCACAACCGCACCGGCATGTCGCCCCGCGCGCCCTTCGGCGGGATCAAGCGCAGCGGCCACGGCCGCGAGTACGGCGCGGAGGGCCTCCTGGAGTACGTCCAGACCACGGTCGCGCACGCCCCCGCGGCCTTCCGCCCAGGTGGATCCGGCATGGCCGCCACCGCCTATCCGGATCTCTGACGCCCGCTGAGCTGCGAGATGTCAAGCGCCCATTGACTTCGTTTGGAAACGCCGTTTCCTTATATGAAACAGCGTTCCGAGGAGGAACACCTTGGGCATCAGAAGCCTGCTGGCCGCGCTGATCGTGGCGCCGGCCCTGCTGCACACCCCCGCGCACGCCCAGTCCGTGACCAGAGTCGACAACACGGTGGAGATCGGCTGCGCCTTCACCACGCTCCGCCAGGGCAGCGACTGGTACTTCCCCTCCGGCACACCCAAAGCTCTGCTGTGGTTACAGCACGGCTTCGCCGGGACCAACGACGGCATGGCCGACACCGCGCAACGCTTCGCGGCCCAGGGGTTCCTGGTGTTCGCGCCGACGCTGCCCTCGGCCCACATCTACGGCTGCACGCTGCAGAACCTCGGGAACAACACCGACTTCCTGCGCAACGTCGCCGCCCTGTTCGGCGACCCGGCCGCGGGCCTGGGCCGGAGCTTCGCCGACGCCAGGACCAAGGCCGGAAGGCCGGGCCTCGCGCTGCCCGCCGCGCTCGTCCTCGCCGGTCACTCCGCGGGCGGCGAGGCGGTGCCGTACGTGGCCCAGCAGCTGCACACCGGCTATCCGGCCGTCTTCGCCAGGGTGCGCGGGCTCGTCCTCTTCGATCCCGTGAAGTCCATCGCCGGCGACAACCTCGGCAGCTCGCTCGGCCCGCTCGGCGCGACCGGCCTGCCGATCCTGGCGATCTCCTCGCCGCCGTACCTGTGCAACAGCAACGCGGGCGGCACGGACGAGCTCGTCGCGCGGCTGGCCCGGCCCTTCCTGGGCGTGCGGCTGACCAGCGGATCCCACATCGACGTCGAGGGCGCGAGCGCGCCCGCGGTGGAACGCCTGGCCTGCGGCACGCCCCAGGCCAAGAACGTCTCCGCGCTGCAGACCCTCGCGACCGGCTGGGCCTCCGACTTCGTCACCGGATCCGTCACCCCCGGCCTCTATCCCGGCGGTGGCTACTACGAGGGGCTGCGTTCGGCGGGCACCGTTCAGCCGCTGGTCTCGTAGTCGACGACGGCGCGCGCGGCTATCCGGGGGCGCAGCCAGGCCGCCGCCTCCAGGTGCGCCGGGTGCTCCTGGTAGCCGCGCAACCCGCCGGGCGAGTCGTGCACGGTGGTCATGCACAGGTCGTACGAGACCGGCGAACCGACCACGTCCAGGCCGACCGTCAGCTCCCTGATCTGCTCGACCCGTCCCCTCAGCCCTTCGAGCAGGTCCTTCGCCCTGGCCGCGTCGGCGCGGTCGGCGAACTTCATCAGCACCACGTGGGTCAGCACGGGCCGCCTCCTCTGGACATTCACGTGTGGTTCGCGAGATCCTACTTCTTGGAAACGGTGTTTCTCCAGATGTAACAGGAGGCCGTGTTGGTACGCGTCGCCGCGGTTCAGTACGAGGTCGGCACGGACCCGGAGGCCAACCTCGCCACCGGTCTCCGAATGGTCGACGCGGCCGCGGAGCAGGGCGCCGAGCTGATCGTACTGCCCGAGTTCTGCAACCACCTGTCCTGGTACGAGAGCCGCGAACACGCTCGCGCGCTGGCCTGCCGCCACGGCGACGCCTTCCTGACCGCGATCGCCGGCCGCGCCGCCCGCCACCGCGCGCACGTCAAGCTCGGCGTCACCCTGGCCCGCGCCGACGGGCGCACCACCGGCGCGTCGCTGCTCTACGGCCCCGGCGGGGCGCTGCTCGGCGAGGCGGACAAGCAGGTGCTGATGGGCGCCGAGAACGACCATCTCGACCCGGGCGCCACCGCGGGGCCGGTGCTGGAGACGACGGCCGGCCGGCTCGGGATGTACGCGTGCATGGAGGGCGTCATCTGCGAGGTCACCCGCGGCCTGGCGCTGCGCGGGGCGCAGGTGCTGCTCAACAGCCTCAACTCCTTCGCCGTCGACGAGGCGGCCCTGCACATCCCGGTCCGCGCGGCGGAGAACAAGGTCTGGGTCGTCGCGGCCAACAAAGTGGGCCCGTTGATCCCCGCCGACCGGCTGGCCGAGGTGGGGCAGGGGCTCGGCGTGCCGCCCGAGTGGCTGCACGGGGCGGGTGAGAGCCAGATCGTCGCCCCCGACGGCTCCGTGGTGGCGCGGGGGCCGCGTACCGGTGCGGCGGTGGTGGTGGCGGAGATCGATCCGCCCGCCGCCGACGCCGAGCGGGCCCGCCACTTCGCCACCCGCCGCCCGGATCGCTACGGCCCGATCGCCGGGCCGCCCCGCGACCGCACGGCTCCGGCGGGCGCGCCGAGTCTCCCGGTCGCCGTGGTGCGGGGCGACGCCGCGCTCGTACGCCGGGCCGCCGCCGGGGGAGCCCTGCTGATCGTCCTGCCCGAGGGCTCGCCGGTCACCCCGGAGGAGGCCGCCCAGGCCGTGGCCGGGACGGCGGCGCACGTCGTGACCGGCACGGGCCTCCTGATCGGCCACGACGGCCCGGTCACCCCCGTGGGCGATGGCGCCGTCCACCGGCTGCCGTGGGGACGGCTGGCGATCATCACGGGTGCGGCGGCGCGGCACCCCGAGGAGTTCAGGCTCGCGGCGCTGGCCGACGCCGACGTCGTGGCCGTGCCGTGCACCCCGCGCGAGCCGTGGGAGCTGCGTCTCGGCCTGCTGGAGCGCTCGGCGGAGAACCGGCTCAACATCGTCGCCGCCGGGCAGGACGGCCCCGACGGCCTGGCGGGCGCGATTCTCTCCCTCCCCGCCGACTTCACCCTGTGGACCGCGTGGCAGGGCCCGTTCACGGGGCAGATCAGCCATCCCCTGGTCACCCACGTCAAGAACGCCGACCTGCTGGTCCAGGGCACCCTCTCCCCCGCCCAGAGCGTCAACCGGCTCGTCTCCCGCAACACCGACCTGGTGGCGGGACGACCGTGGCGGCTGGCCGGAGCACTCCTGGAAGGACATCAGTGAAGGAAACGCTGCAGCACGTGGAGCAGATGCTCGACGAGTCGCCGGTGATCGACGTCACCGAGACGTTCGAACGGCTCGACGGGATCCTCGGGGAGCTCAGGGCCAAGATCGACGCTCGGTTCGAGCTGGTCAGGGATCCCGGCTCACCGGGCGAGTACGGCACCCATCCGGAGGGGGCCGGCGGCCGGCTGGACGCCTACGCGGGGCCGGAGATCGACTGGCTGGTCCACTCCTGGCTGGGCAATCCCACGGCGAGCTTCGCCAACCTGCACCTCACCGCCTGGCTCGGCCCCCAGATCAGGGTGCCGCATCTCGGCATCGCGCTGCTGGTGTGGCCGGACGGCTGGTTCTACCAGGACTTCATCCCCCGGGCGAGCCTCACGCAGGACGGCGGCCACTTCGACCGCTACTACGCGCCCCTCGACGCGGCCTGGCTGGCGTTCAAGGAGGAGAACCCCGAGTTCGTGTGGTTCACCAGCAGGGCCGCGTTCATCCGGGCCAGCCTGTCGCCCAACGCCTACTGCTACTCCTTCCCCCGCGCCCGGCCGCACCTCGACACGGTGCGCGACCTGCTGCACGACCGCGTCGACCGCTGGCTGGAATGGGTGGACGAGGCCGAGCCGGTGCCCGAGGCCGAGCGGACGGATCTGGCCGCCGCGGACCTGGCGGCGCGCCGCAACATCGCGGAACGCGATCCGGCCAACGTGATGGGCGTGCGCTACTTCGGCCAGGAGCAGACCGACCGCCTGGTCAGAGGGCTCTGGGGCGGCGACCGCGAGTTGCCGAGGCCGTCATGATCAGGTCGCTGTGGTGGGCCGCGAAGACCGGCGGGGAGCCGCCCTTCGACACCGCCCATCTGAAGATCCACTATCCGGCCGCCGCGGACGGTGACCGGCTGACCGGCGTCTTCGCATCGGAGGGCGGGCCGTACCCCGTCGTGCTGTTCGTCTCCGGGATCAACGTCGGGCAGGACGCCTATCGCTGGCTGGCCGTCGAGATCGCGCGGGCGGGGTTCGTGTGCGTGACGTTCGACCGGGTCGGCGAGCTGTTCGGCGGCGAACGCGGCCTGACGCCGGGCGTGGACCTCGACGCCGCCTCCCCCGCCGCGTACGGCACCCGCCCGACCTGCCCGGCCATCGGTGCCGTGCTGGCCGCGCTGGCGGAGATCGACCTGCTCAAGGGCGCGATCGACCTCGATCGGGTGGCGCTGGGCGGGCACTCGGCGGGCGGGACCGTGGTCCTCCAGTCCGCCAGGCACTTCCCCTCGGTGCGCGCGGTGTTCGCCTACGGCGCGCACACCATGGTGGCGACCATGCTGGGCTGGGCGCCGGGCACCGTCGTGCCCGCCCAGACGGACTGCCCCGTCCTGCTCTCGGTCGGCACCCGCGACGGCGTGATCATGGGCAGCTCCGACCGGTACGGCCAGGAGGGGCCCGGCCACGATCCGGTCACCCGTACCTTCGAGGAGGCCCTGGGCGCGGGCGAGCATCTGCTCGCCGTCATGGAGGGGGCGAACCACTTCGCGATCGCCGACCCGGTCGACGCCACGGCGGCCCGCGCCTTCCTCGACCTGCCCGCCACCGCCGACCGCCGGCCGGAGCTGGCCCGGCTGATCACCTCCTTCCTCCGCGCCCACCTGCACGGCGACGCGGAGGCGCGCGCCATGCTGGACGGCCTGGACCTGAGGAGGAGTCATGCTTAAGAACTTCTGGTACGCCATCGAGTTCAGCCACGCCGTGGAGCGCCGCCCGCGCAAGGTCACCTGCCTCGGCCAGGACTTCGTGGTGTGGCGGCGGCGCGGCGGGCAGGTCTCCGTCCTGTCCGACCTGTGCGTGCACCGGGGCGGCGCCCTGTCGATGGGGACGCTCGCCGGGGACGACCGCATCGCCTGCCCGTACCACGGCTGGGAGTACGAGCCCGACGGCACCTGCGTGAAGATCCCCGCCAATCCGCCGGGCCGCGGCATCCCCAAGAAGGCGCGTGTGGACGCCTATCCGGCCGTCGAGCGTTACGGCCTGGTCTGGGCCTACCTGGGCGATCTGCCCGAGGAACGGCGTCCGCCGATGCCGCACTTCCCCGAGCACGACGACCCGGCCTTCCGCGCCGTCTACTGGGAGACGACGATCGAGGCCAACTACGAGCGCACGATGGAGAACGTCGTGGACGCCGCGCACACGCCGTTCGTCCACGGCACCTCCTTCGGCAACCCGGACAAGCCGGAGATCCCCGACTTCGAGGTGACGCAGGGCGAGTGGCAGGCGGAGGCCGACATCCTGCTCAGCCCGCCGCCGCCGAAGGGCCTGTGGAGCCTGCTGCGCTCCGGGCCGCGCCCCGAGCACGTGGTCGTCACCAACGGCTGGTACCTGCCGAACATCGTCAAGCTGCACGTGCGCCTGCCGTTCGGCGATCTCATCCTGTACGACCACAACATCCCGCTCTCGCAGGGACGCACCCAGGTGAAGATCGTCGGATACCGCAACTTCTTCACCGGCAAATGGGCCGACGGGAACGCGATCAAGCGCATCGCCAAGATCTTCGAGCAGGACCGGCCCGTGGTCGAGTCGCAGCGGCCCGAGCTGCTGCCCTTCGACCTGTCCGCGGAGCTGCACCTGCGCAGCGACGCGCTGCAGGTCGCCTATCGGCGGCGGCGTCAGCAGCTCATCGACCAGGGCTGGTGGGTGGGTGGCGACGACCTCGTCATGGGCGACGTGCCGCGCCGCCAGGCCACCGTCATCGCCTCTCCCGCGCGCCGGGACAATCCGGAGCTCGCTCGCGCCTGGGTGCACAAATCCCGCGGCACCGACAGCACCAACGGCACCGGCCACCCCACCGGCAACGCTGGTGGCGCTGGCGGCGCTGCAGCGGAAGCCGCGGGCGACCTTCGAGGAGAGCATTCATGAGCCTGCCCGCGACGCTGAGCGAGCGCACGCTGGAGCGCCTGGTCGCCGCCCTGGACCTGCGCGCCGGCGAGGACGTGCCGCTGACCTCGCCGATGTCACCCGCCCCCGTCGGACGCCTGCGCGTACTGCGCCCGGCCGCACCGCCCCGGGTGGCGGCCGCGCCGGCGGACCAGGCGGCGGGCCCAGTGGAGGAGCGGGTGGCGGACCGGGTGGCGGACCGGGCGGCGGAGCGCGTGGCGAAGGTGGTCGCGGTGTCGCTGGTGGTGCCGCCGATCGGCCTGGACAGTCACATGATCTTCGCGTTCACCCGCCCCGAGTCCGCCGTGCCGCACTTCACGCTGGACGCGGTCGCCTCCGCCGACTATCACGCCCTGCACCTGGACCTCATCCCCCGCGCCGACCTGGCCGTCCACCTGGCCTATCTCGACGCCTGCTTCGCCCCGCTCACCGAGCCCCTGGAGGACGCCTGGCGGCTCGACGGCCTGTCGCCGGCCGCGGTCGGCCCGCGCCAGCGGGCGATGATGTCCCCCTGGATGCTGGTCTGCCGCGCCACCGAGGAGGCCTTCGCCAAGCTCGGCCCGACCGTGGACGCCTACCTCGGCCACTGGCTGCACCTGCTCACCACGGGCGTGTGGCGGCCCGGCGGCGATCCGGCCGGCCGCGACCACGCCAACAGGGCCAACCTGTTCTCCCCCGACGTGGACCCGGTCTGGCACCAGGTGACCCGGCTGCTGGGCGCGGAGCAGGCCGAACGCGTCCGAGGGGAGCTGCTGGGATGAGCGAGCCGAGCGAGTGGCAGCGGCGCATCGAGGGCGAGTGGCACGGCAGGCCGTCGCTCTTCGACCCGACCGGCGCCTGGCAGGGGTTCGAGGACATCCGGCGCTCGTCGGTCTTCGAGGACGGCGTGGTCACGTACTCCATGGACGGTGGCCTGGAGGGCGGCGGCCCGCTGGCCGGCCGCTTCAAGGTGGGCGCGCCGTTCGCGTTCGGCGTGACCGACGCGGGCGCGGACCGCCACTACACCGGCCCCGACTTCTACGGCTCCGGACGGCCGTACGGCTCCTTCGTGGACGCCCGGTACTACGGGCCCGGCTGGCAGGTAGGCCTGAACACCTGGAACCAGACGATCGGCGACACCCAGGTCTACTCGTCACTGCTGTTCCAGGGCCCGGCGGTGGCCGGCTGCTTCAACGGCCTCTACACCCGTGACCCGGCTCAGGTCGGCGACTGGCTGCGGGCCGAGACGGCGAACGGGCCCGTGCCGTACATCCTGCCCACCAAGGCGGCCGGCGCCTACGCGGGAGCGTGTGAGCTGTTCGGCGCCGACGGCAAGCCGCGAGGCGGCGTGCAGATCACCGTCGAGCTCGAGCCGATCGACCTGCTCAGGACCCGCCACCACGTCACGTGGACGGGCGACCTGGAGCGCCGGCACGTCGTGGACGTCCGCCGCGACGGATTCCGCTCCTTCTTCGAAGGGCCGGACGCCTGGGGCAACGCGCAGGCGTACGGCAGGGCGAGTTTCCCCCGCCTGCATCTCACGGACGGCGCCCGGGTGGAGGGGCGCGAGTTCATGATGGACGCCGCGCCCGGCATGGGCGCGGGAACCGCCATGGCGGTCGTCTACGAGGTCTTCGACGGCAATCTGCTCAGCGCGGTCCTGTATGGAGTGCTCACATGGTCATCGTCGTAACCGGCGCCACCCGCGGCATCGGCCGCGGACTCGCCGACCAGTTCCTCTCCCGCGGCCACCAGGTCGTCACCTGCGGCACCACGGGCGGCGACGTCGTCGCCGACGTGACCGATCGCGAGCAGGTCCGCAAGGTGTGGGACACCGCCGTCGAACGGCACGGCCGCGTGGACATGTGGATCAACAACGCCGGCATCACCCAGTCCCGCCTGCCGCTGTGGGAGCTGCCCGGCGACGAGGCCCGCCACGTGATCGACGTCAACCTCAACGGCGTCGTCAACGGCTGCGCCGTCGCCCTGGCCGGCATGGCCGCGCAGGGCCACGGCCACGTGTGGAACATGGAGGGGCTGGGCAGCGACGGCCGTACCGTGCCGGGACTGGCCGTCTACGGCGCGAGCAAGCGGGCGCTGACCTACCTCACCAAGGCGCTGGCCAAGGAGGTGCCCGCGGGCGTCTCCGTCGGGCTGCTCAGCCCCGGCATGGTCGTCACCGACCTGCTGCTGCGCGACGCCGACCCCGGCTCCAGCCGGGTGTTCGGCCTGCTCGCCGACCGGGTGGAGACCGTCACGCCGTGGCTGGCCGAAAAGGCCGTCGAACGGGCGAAGAACGGCGCGCACGTGCGCTGGCTGACCGGCCGCAAGGTCCTCACCCGCTTCGCTCTGGCCCCCTTCACCGACCGGAAGGTGCTTCCGTGACCGACGCGCTCGGCTGGCGCCGCAAGTTCGGCGTGATCGCGCCCTCCACGAACACGATCGTGGAGCCCGACTTCTACCGCATGACCGTTCCCGGGGTGACCGCGCACTTCGGCCGGATCCACATCCGCGACCAGAACATGGCCGGCGACGAGGGCATGGAGCGGCTCCTGGAGCAGATCCGCGAGGAGATCGGCGCGGCCTGCGAACGGGTGCTCACCTGCGAGCCCGACTACATGGTGATGGGCATGTCCGCCGAGACGTTCTGGGGCGGGGTCGAGGGCAACCGCCAGTTCGTCCGGCAGATCCACGACCTCACCGGCCTCCAGGTCGCCACCGGCGCGGAGGCGTGCGAGCGGGCGCTGCGGCTGTACGGGGCGCGCCGCATCGGCGTGGTCACCCCCTACCAGCCCGTCGGCGACGAGAACGTGGTGCGCTTCTTCTCCGAGATCGGCTTCGAGGTGACCTCGATCGTGGGGCTGAAGTGCCCGACCGCCGTGTCGATCGCCCACGTCACCGAGTCCGAGCTGCGCGAGGCGCTCGCGCAGGTCGCTCCTGGCGCGGACGCGATCGTGCAGTGCGGGACCAACCTGTCGATGGTGGGCCTGGCCGACGAGGCGGAGCGCTGGCTCGGCCTGCCGGTCATCGCCATCAACGCCGCCACCTGGTGGATGGCGCTACGGGACAACGGCGTCAAGGACCGGGTGCACGGCGCGGGAAGCCTGCTGAGAGAGCACTGAGAGGCGCGAGCGATGGAGTATCCGTTAGCCCTGGCTCTCGTCGACTTCCTGCCGGTGCTCGCCATGGCGGCCGGCATCGCCCTGCTCGTGCCGTACATCGCTCTGGCCTCGGGACGCTTCGCCGCCCGGGTGGCGCTGGCGGGGGGCGTGCTGGTCGTGCTCGGCGGTGCGCTCAAGGCCGTCTGGAAGCTGCTGGTGGCGGCCGGCGGTCCCGATGTCGCCTGGCTGGCCGGAGCGCAGTTCTTCCTGTTCGGCCCGGGGTTCGCGCTGCTGGCCTGGGCGGCGCTGAGCGCCGGGAGAACGGGGGCGCCGCTGTGGGCGCTGAGCTCCTTCGCGGGGGCGGGCGTCGCCGCCGCCCTGGTGACCGGCGCCACGTGGCCGCTGCTGCTCGTGACCACCGTCTGCGCGACGATCCTCGGCGTCCGGCTGCTCCTGCTCTCCCGTCACCCGGCCGGGCGCTCGCTGTTCGGCTTCAACCTTCTCGGCACGTACGCCATGGGCCTGCTCGCTTCGCGTCCCGATCAGACCGTCGCCCTGCAGTGGGCTGAGGAGACGCTCAACACCCTCACCTGGGCGGCCTTCGCCCTGGCCGTCTGGCGGCTGTCACGCGACAGCGCCCCGGCGGACGACCGTCCCGAACCGACAGGAGAGACATCATCGCCACGTCATTGAGGCGGCTGTGCTCCGCCGTCGCCCTCGTCGTCATCGCGGTCCTGCCCGCCTCGCCCGCCTCGGCGACGCCTGCCCGGGTGAGCTCGTACGAGATCCAGATCGGCGCGGATCCCGCGACCGTCTACCTGCCGCCGGGCAGGACCGTTCTCCCCGTCGCCCTGCTGCTGCAGGGCGGCAACGTGCCGAGGGAGAGCTACGGGCGTTTCGCCAGGACGGTCGCCGGTTTCGGCTTCGCCGTCGCGGTGCCCGACCACCGGCGCGCGGTGGGTCCCGTCAGCGGGCTCTTCCCGGAGAGCCGGCAGATCGACGCCGCCGCGCAGTGGGCCGCGGAGGAGAACGTACGCGCCGGGTCCCCGCTCGCCGGGCGGCTCGACGCCGGCCGGCTGGTGCTGCTCGGGCACTCCTTCGGCGCTGCTGCGGGCCTGTTCGCGATCGGCGGGCTGTGCACGCCGCCGTTCTGCTTCGGGCCCGTCTACCAGCGGCCGGCCGTCCTGCGGGCGGCCGCCTTCTACGGGGCCGCCACCGCGACGCAGGGCGGCCAGGCCGTGCCCATCGGCAACGCCGGCGTGCCGGTGGCCCTGGTGCAGGGCGCCGCGGACGGGGTCAACCCGCCCGCCGCCGCCCGCGCCACCTACGACGGGCTGTCCTCCCCGCCGAAGGCATACGTCACGGTCGGCGGCGCGAACCACTACGGCCTCACCGACACCCAGACGCCGCCCGGGGCGACTCCGGACGCCTCGCCGCAGACCATCGCCCAGAACGCGAGCGTCGACGCCGCCGCCAGGTGGAGCGCGCTGTTCCTGCGCGCCTCGCTCGGCGACTCCCTCGCCGCGGCCTACGTCTACGGCTTCGGCGACGCCTCCGACGAGGGCGTCGTCGTGGTCCACGACAAGGGCAGCACGATCGTGGTCCACGACGAGGGCGGCACGTGAGCGTGCTGCTGGCCAACACCACGGTGGTGGAGGTCGGTCCCCGTGACGGCCTGCAGAACGAGCGGGCCGTCCTCGGCACCGACGACAAGGTGGCCTACATCGAGGCGCTGGCGGACGCGGGGCTGACCCGGATCGAGGCGGTCGGCTTCGCCCATCCGCGCCTGGTCCCGCAGCTGGCCGACGCGGAGCGGGTGATGGCCAAGGTTCCCAGGCGCGCGGGGCTCGGCTACATCGGGCTGGTGCTCAACGCCCGCGGTCTCGACCGGGCGCTCGACGCGGGCGTGGACGAGGTCAACGTCGTCCTGGTGGCCACCGAGACGTTCTCGCGGCGCAACCAGAACATGACGGTCGCCGAGTCCTTCGCGTCCTTCGCCGCCGTCGCGGCCCGCGCCTCGGGGCTGCGGGTGACCGCCACGATCGGGGCCGCCTTCGGCTGCCCCTTCGAGGGCGAGGTCGCGCCGGACCATGTCGCCGAGCTGGCGCGGCGGTGCGCCGAGGCGGGCGCGGACGAGATCGCGCTGGCCGACACCATCGGCGTCGGCGTGCCGGCCGACGTGCGCCGCCTGGTCTCCGCCGTACGGGAGCACACGGCGCTGCCGCTGCGCTTCCACTTCCACAACACCCGCAACACCGGCTACGCCAACGCCCTGGCCGCGGTCGAGGCCGGGGCGGCGGCGCTGGACGCCAGCAGCGGCGGGATCGGCGGCTGCCCGTTCGCCCCGGCGGCGACGGGCAACATCGCCACGGAGGATCTCGCGTACGCGCTGCGCAGGTCCGGCGTGGGCACCGGTGTGCGGCTGGAGCGGCTGGTCTCGGCCGCCGCCTTCATCGGGGAGCGCCTCGGCAGGCAGGTGCCCGCACTGCTCGGACGGGCGGGCGACTTCCCGCCGGAGGGAGTGCCGCTCGGAGGGACGGGCGACTTTCCACCGGAGGAAGTGCCGCTCGGACGGGCGGGCGACTTCCCGCCGGAGGGAGTGCCGCTCTCGTGAGCGTCCGGCTTTCGATCGCGGGCGGGATCCGCGAGGTGGCGGCCGCCTCGCCCGGCGTCGTCGCGGTGATCGACGGTGACCGGCGGCTGACGTACGGGGGGCTCGACGACCGTTCGAGCCGCCTGGCGAACGTCCTGCTCGCCGCCGGCCTCCGTCCCGGCGCGCGGGTGGCGGTCCTGCTGGGCAACCGGCTCGAATACCCGGAGGTGGCGGCGGGCATCGCCAAGGCGGGCCTGGTCATGGTCCCGCTCAATCCGCGGCAGACCCCGGCCGAGAGCGCGTACATCCTCGGCCACTCCGGCGCGGGCGCCCTCGTCGCCGACCAGGCGCACGCCGCGGCGGTGGAGGGCACGACGCTGCCCCGAACGGTGCTGTGCCTGGACGGTCACGGGCTCGGCCCCTCCTACGAGGCGGCGCTGGCCGTGGCGGACGCCGCCGATCCCCGGGCCGAGGCGGGCGATCTCGACCCGTTCTGCGTCGCCTACACCTCCGGCACCACCGGCAGGCCCAAGGGCGTGCTGATCAGCCATCGTTCCCGCTGTCTCACCTTCTACGCCTCCGCCCTGGAGTGGGGGCTCGGCCCCGGTCGGCGCACGATCGCGGTGGCGCCGATGTACCACGGCGCGGGGTTCGCCTTCGGCTACGCTCCGCTGTGCACCGGCGGCACCGTCGCGATGCTCAGGCAGTGGGACCCGGAGCTGCTGCTGGCGATGATCGCGAAGGAGCGGGCCCAGTCGGTCTTCCTCGTCCCCACGCACGCCCACATGCTGCGCGCGCTCGGCCCCGCCGCGCTGCGCGCGCACGGCCTGTCGTCGCTCGACACCCTGTACTTCAACGCGGCGGCCCTGCCGGGGACGCTCAAGGAGTGGGTGCTGGACTCCTTTCCCGGTGTGGGCGTGCACGAGTTGTACGGATCGACCGAGGCGGGCATCGTGACCGTCTGCCGCCCTGCGGACGCGCGGCGCAAGCTGGGCTCCGTCGGCCGCCCCTGGTTCATGACCGAGGTCAGGATCCTCGACGAGGAGGGCAGGCCGGCTCCGCGCGGCGAGCTGTTCAGCCGCTCGCCGTACCTGATGAACGGCTACCTCGGCGACCCCGCGGCCACGGCGGCGTGCACCACCCCTGACGGCTTCCTGACCAGCGGCGACATCGTCGAGCGGGACGACGAGGGCTTCATCTACGTCGTGGACCGCAAGAAGGACATGATCATTTCTGGTGGCGTGAACATCGCGCCGCGCGAGGTCGAGGAGGTCCTGGCCGCGTTCGCCGGCGTGGCCGAGGCGGCCGTGGTGGGCCTGCCGGACGAGCGCTGGGGAGAGCGGGTGACCGCCTTCGTGGTCGCCTTCCCCGGCGCGGGCGTGGACGTCGCGGCCCTGATCGCGCACTGCCGTACCCGCCTGAGCGGGCCCAAGGTCCCACGAGCGGTCGAGGTGGTGGCCGCGTTGCCCAGGAACGCGGCGGGCAAGATTCTCAAGCGCGCGTTGAAGGAGAGCCATGCGCCCCCATGTTGAAGTGATCCACGAGGACGACTACATCTGGCACGCGGCCGAGCTCGCCGGCGGCGAGGGCCGGGCCAGCGAACGGCGGCTGTCGGCCGATGAGGAGGATGGCTCCTGCTCGCTGCGCGTCGACTTCCACACCGGCTGGGGGCGCGGCCCCGGCATCCATCACGCCACCACCGAGTTCTACGTGCTCGACGGCTCCATGACGTACGGCGGGCGCCGCATCGGCACGGGCGGCTACCTCTACCTGCCCAAGGGCGTCCCCGCCGACGCGGTCACCTTCGCGGAGGGCACCAGGGTCCTGCACTACAGGGAGTACGGCGACGCCGGCTTCGACCCCGTGGACAGCCTGAACGCGCCCCGGTGGGAGGGCGCTCGCGAGGACGTCATCGTCATCGACTCGGCGGCCATGAGCTGGGACGCCGTGCCGAACCCGGGGCCGATGCCGGGGATGTTCATCAAGTATCTGCACGTCGATCCGGTCACCGGCTTCTACACCCGGCTCGTGCACGCGCAGGAGGGCTGGGCCGACCACCGGCTGGCGCACCATCCGTGCTACGAGGAGGCGTACACGGTGCAGGGGCTGATGGAGTACAACTTCGGCACGCTCGACCTGGGCACCTATTTCTTCCGTCCCGCCCGGGTCAAGCACGGCCACTTCACCTCTCTGGAGGGTGGCGCTACCTGGCTGCTGCGCTCCGACGGCGAGCTGTACAACTGGTACACCGAGAACGCGTGGGCGCGCTGGGGCGGCGAGGCCATCAACTGGGGTCCTGGCGGGGGGCGCATGCGCTGGTCGCAGTCGGCTCACGACCTCGGGCGGGGCTCCGGCAGGCGGAGCGAGCACGACCGCGAACTGCTCGGGGTATCGCTCGGGTACGCCAGGCAGCAGGGTGCCTCCGACTCCGATTGGCTCCCGCCCGGCCACGGCCCCGATCAGAGTTTGGTGGCCATCGCCAAGGCCATGGACGCCGCCCGCCTCCAGGGCGGCCACGGCCCCGGAGACCACAGCCCCGGAGACCACGGGCTCGCCGACCACGACCACGGCCTTGCTGACCATCACGGGGATCATGAGCATCACCCGCTTGAATGGGGCGCGGACCCGGCGGAGCTTGAGCACGCGCACGAGCGAGAGTCGCACAACTGGGGGCAGGGCCGCGCCTGGAAGCCGGGCGATCCCGTGCCCGCTCCCATCGTCTCCAGCCTCCCCGTACGCAGCCGGTCCCGCGGCCGCTGGGACGGCGACGGCTTGTGACCTCGATGGCGACTCGCTGTGCACCCGCGCGTTCGTACCGCCCGCGACGAGGCTGCCGGCCGTGGCGGGGCAGCCGGCCGTGGCGGGACGGCCAGCCGGGCGCGGCTGGGCTGTCGGCCGGGCACGCCGATGACGTCTCCCGCGGGGGCCGTCGCCGCTAGGGCGGGTCGCTGACGAACACCGGCAGGCGGCGGCCGTCGTCCAGCTCGCGCCAGGCCAGCCGGACGCGCTGGTCGCAGCGCCAGTCGGCGCCGCCGATCAGGTTGGTGAGCAGGACCGGGCCCTCGTCGAGCCGGACCCGGGCCACCACGTACGGCGCCGGATGCTCGGGGGACGGCGACCGGTGCACGACGGTGAAGGAGTCGACGCTCCCGCGCCCGGCCGACTCCCGCCAGCCCAGGTCGGTGCCGCCGCATCCGGTGCAGAGCGCGCGCGGGTAGTGCTGTGTGTGCCCGCAGGCCGTGCAGCGCTGCACCAGCAGCCGCCCTTCGCGGGTGGCGTCCCACCAGGGCGCGGTGATCTCGTCGCTCATCGCGCGGCTCCCAGCAGCACGGTCGCGTGGGTGGAGAAGATGCCGCCGACGCCGTGCGCGAGTGCGATCTCGGCGCCCGGCACCTGGCGCGGGCCGCACTCCCCGCGCACCTGGCGCACCGCCTCGACGAGCAGGAGCAGCCCGTACATGCCGGGATGGCAGTACGACAGCCCTCCGCCCGTGGTGTTGAAGGGCAGCTCACGTGCGCGGACGAAGTCGCCCGCCTCCCCGGGCCCGCAGAAGCCGAGCCCTTCCAGCGTGAGCAGGACGGTGATCGTGAAGGAGTCGTAGAGCTGAGCGACGTGGACGTCCCGCGGCCCCAGCCCCGCCTGGGCGAAGGCGCGCCGTCCCGAGTCGATCGTGCCGGTCCGCAGCAGGTCGCCGGGGGCCGCCATGCCGTCATGCGTGGTGGACTCGCCGTACCCCAGCACGACGACGGGATCCTCGCGCAGGTCACGGGCGCGTTCCAGGCTGGTCAGCACGACGGCGGCGCCGCCGTCGGTGACCAGGCAGCAGTCGGCGGCGGTCAAAGGGCTGGAGATCATCGGCTGGGCGAGGACCTGCTCGACGGTGAGCGGTCCCGCCCGGTGGCGGAAGGCCTTCGGGTTCAGCAACGCCCATTCGCGGGCGGCCGCCGCGACCTCGGCCAGGTCCTCCCGCCGCGCCCCGCGCTCGTGCAGGTACCGCTGGGCGACCATCGCGTAGTACGAAACCGGGTACAGCGGGCCGTACGGCGCCTCCAACAGCGTCTGCGGCGTGTGCGGCTCCAGCGCTCCCGTCAGCGAGCGCGACCGGGCGCTGCGCTGGTCGGAGCCGTAGGAGATGAGCACGGTCGTACACTGGCCGGCTTCGATGGCCTGGACGGCGCGCGCCACGTACATCTCGAAGGCCGACCCTCCCGCGAAGGTGGACTCGCTCCAGGCGGGCTGGATGCCGAGGTATTCGGCGACCTGGGCGGTCGAGAAACGCGCGGCCCCGGCGGTGGCCAGGCCGTCCACCTCGCGGAGCATCAGGCCGGCGTCGTCGAGCGCCCTGATGATCGCCTGCGTCTGCAGGTGCAGGATGGACTTGCCGGTCACCCCGAGATCGGATTCGGCCACACCCACGATCGCGACCGTCACCGGATCACCACCGGGTCGCCACTGTCGCTCCTGCGGGAGCGACCGCGACCCTGCCGTCCTCGACCACCTCGACTTGCTGCTCGACGGTGATCAGGCCGTCCTCGGCGCCCGCCACCCGCCCGGTGCAGCGCACGGTCTCGCCGGCGAACACCATGCTCCTGAACCGGAAGCGCAGCCTCACGACGCGGGCCGCGGGGCCCAGCCAGTCCTGCAGCTGTTCGGCCAGCAGCGCGCCGAAGACCTGCCCGTCGACCACCGGCCGGTCCAGTCCTTCGGGGGCGTAGTGCAGCCGGTGCCAGTCCCACGTGGCTCCGGCGTAGGCGATCATGTCGGGCAGCTCGATGCGCCGCTCCAGGGGCGGGATCACGGTGCCGGGATCGATGTCCTGGGTCACTGAGCCGGGATCCATATCAACGTCTCCTCGTTGACCGCCAGCAGGTCGCCGTGCTGGTTGGTGTACGTGGCGCGGGAGGTCACGAAGAGCTTGCCCGCCTTCTCCTCGGCGTCCTGGATCCGCCAGGTCACCGTGACGACGTCGTCCGGGCGTACCGGCTGGTGCAGCTCGTAGGCGTTGCCACCGCGCACCAGCCGCGCGCCCGGGATCTCCAGGCCCCAGCTGTGCCCGGCGAAGCCGTCGGCGTCCCTGGGCAGCCCGGTGTACTGGTTGGTCTCGCAGATCAGGGTGGGCGGGGCGACGACCCCGTCGTAGCCGTGCGCGCGGGCGTAGGCGTCGTCGGTGTAGAGCGGATTGTCGTCGCCCACGGCCTGCGCGAAGTAGCGGAGTGCGGCCCTGCCCAGTTCCTCGGGTGCGGTGTAGGCCGCCTCCCGGCCGACCAGTGCCGCGATCTCGCCGGGCGTCATGGGAACACCGCCGTGGGCACGACCTCGATCAGGAACTCCGGGCGGAGCAGGGCCGAGCAGACCACCGAGGTGAGCACGTACCCGCCGGGGAAGCATCGGTCCCGCAGATCGCTGATTTCGTGATATTTCGGGATAGCTGGGGGTGTGAGGTATTCGACCAGGCGCACCACCGCGTCCCCCGCCAGCCCCGCCTCACGCAGCACCGCCGCGATCGAGGCGTAGGTGAACTCGGCCTGGGCGATCAGGTCCCCGTCGAAGACGGCTCGCTGCGTCACCGGGTCGAGCGCCCCGAACCCCGACATGAACAGCGTGTCCCCGGCTGCCACGCCCGGCCGGTAGGTGAGCGTGTCGTACCGTTCCCAGCCGGGGTTGACCGGCCGCAGCGGGCGCCGGGAGGCGACCGCGTCGAGCCACACCATCGCGCCCCCGGCCACCGGATGGTCGACGAGGATGCCCGCCGCGCCGGGGTACACGCCACCCGCTCCGCCGAGCAGTTCCCTGCGCGGGCGCCCGCATCGCGGGTACTCGGCGCGGGTGGCCGTGGCGGTGTAGTCGGTCGTGCGCACCAGCGCGTCCAGGTCCGTGCCCGCCGCCTTGAGCAGGTCGCCGGCGACCTCCAGGCAGGAGCGGTACTGCTCGCGAAAGCCGGCCGTCAGGTCGGCGGGCAGGATGCCCGGCAGATAGACGATCTCGCCGGCCACCGTGACCACGCCGTGCGGGGTCACGATCCGCTCCCCGCCGCCCGGGTACGCGGTCACCTCGACCGCCACCCGGTGCCCCGGCTCGACCAGCCGCTCAACCGGCACCCTGGACACGGTCACCCCATCGAACCCAGCGACCTCCCACCCTGCGCCACCCGGCTTGCCAAGGTCCGCCCTCCCATCGCCCGCCCCACCGACATCCGGCGCAACGGCATCCGGTGCGGCAACGTCCGGCGTGACGGCGTCCGGAGCGACGGCGTCCGGAGCGACGGCGTCCGGAGCGACAGCTTCTGGGGTGATGGCGTGCGGGGTGACGTATTCGACGACCTGGACGACGTCCTGCTCGCTCAGCCCGGCCGCCGCCAGGGCTGCCCGGGCTCGCTCGTACGCCTGGGCCGCCGTCGGCGCGGAGAGTGCGGGCAACCGTACGGTGCCATGTGCGACGGACACGGTCATGAGACCTCCTCCTGGTCCGTGAGCCCGGACATCAGCGTCGTCACCTCGGTCAGTTCGGCCAGCCGCGACAGGGCGGCCATCGCCGTGGCGGACAGCCCGTTGGCCAGCGCCTTGCGGCGTACCAGCTCGCCGGCCGCCGGATCGTCCGGGCCGCCGGCGCTGCGCGGCACCTGGCCCACCACCCGCGTCCCGTCGGCGAACCGCACCCGCAGCCGCCCCGGCTGGTCGGCGGCGGCACCGGGGAACGCGACCACCTCGTGCGCGATCCGGCCGGCCAGCGCCGTCACCTCCGGCCGGTCCACCCGTTCGTAGGTGCGCACGTCCACCGCCCCGTCGAGCAGCATCGCCGCGACGCTCCACGGCAGGCTGAACTTGGCCTCGTACGGCGTGCGCGGCCGCTCCTTGCCCGGCCCGCACACGATCGCGGCCGCGTCGGGATGCACCTCAGCCACCACCTGCTCGATGTCTCCGGCGTCCCCAATACCTCGGGCACCTCGGCCGTCGCGGAGGTCGCGAAGGCCGTGGAGGTCGTGAAGGCCGTGGGGGTCGCGGGGGTCGCGGAGGTCGCGAGCGTCGCCGGGGCCTCGGGCACCTCGGCCGTCGCGGAGGTCGCGGAGGTCGTGAGCGTCGCGGGGCGGCGTCATGGCGTTGCGGGCGGCGTCCAGGGCCGCGTGCAGGAGTTGGCAGGCCGGATAAGGCTTGACGGTGATCCGGGTGACTTCCCAGACCTCGCCGAGCCGCCCCGCAGGCCGCACCCCCGGCCTGCCGAGCAGTGCCCCGTACAGGCCGTGCTCGCCTTCCAGCACCGTGTCGGGCCCCGTCGCGCCCGCCCTGGCCAGGCGAGCCGCCAGGATGCCCGCGTGCGCGGCCAGCCCCGGGTGCAGCCGCTTGGTGTCGGCCCCCGTGCTCAGGAACTCCAGGAGCCCGCCCGCCTGGCTGCCCGCGATGCCGAGCGCGTGGACGGCCTGGCGCGGGCCCAGTCCATACAGCCTGGCGGCCACGAGGGCGGCGGCGAGCACGCCGCACACGGAGGTGGCGTGCAGCCCGCGCGCGTGGAAGCCGTGCGGCGCCGCGGCTCCGAGCCGGCAGATCACCTCGTAGCCGATCAGCGCCGCCACCAGGACCTCCGCGCCGGACGCCCCGGTCTCCTCCCCCACCGCGAACGCCACCGGCAGCACCGGCGCGGTCGCGTGCACGAGCCCGCCCGCGTGGGTGTCGTCGAAGTCGAGCGCATGCACCAGGGCTCCGTTGGCCAGCGCGGCGGCGGGCGCGCCGACCCGGGCGCGGGTCCCGATGATCGTGGCCTGCGGCGGCCCGCCCAGCTCCAGCGCGACCGCGACCGCGGGCGACCCGTGCGGCGGCGCGGCGACCGCGCAGCCGAACCCGTCGGTCAGGTGCCGGATCGCGGCCTGCCTGGCCCTCGCGGGCACCGCGTCCAGGCTGAGCCCGAGCGCCCAGCCGGCGAGCACGGCCGCGGCGGTGGTCATGGGGCTTCCCCGAAAGCGCCGCCGGCGGCCAGCTCCTCGACGCGCTCCGCCGGGTAGCCGAGCAGCCCGCGCAGGATCTCCTCGCCGTCCTCGCCCCGCCGGGGAGCCCTCCGGTGGGCGACCGGTTCTGTCCCGACCCGTACCGGGGAGGCGAGCTGCTTGAGCGGGCCGTAGCGGGGATGGGAGGTCTCCACCACCAGCCCCCGCGCGGCGGTGTGCGGGTCGGCGAGCGCCTCCCGCACGTCGTTGATCGGCCCGCACGGGATGCCCGCCGCGCGCAGCTCGCCCAGCCACCAGGCCACCTCCCTGGTACGGATGATCGCGGCCAGCCGGGGCAGCAGCGAGTCCGCGTGCTCGCGGCGCGCGGCGAACGTGGCGTAGCGCGGATCGGCGGCAAACCCGGCGCCGGGCGACTCGCGATCGAGGATCAGCGCCAGCCGCCGCCAGAACTTCTCCTTCGCGCACCCCACGACCAGCCACCCGTCGGCGGCCTCGACGTTCTGGAACGGCACCAGCGAGGGATGGGCGGAATCGGCCGTGCGCACCGGGGTGAAGGAGGTGTTGAGCGCCCAGGTCCCGACGTAGGTGAGCATGCTGACGGCGGTGTCGTACAGCGACAGGTCGCAGTCCATGCCGATGCCGTCGCGGCGGGCGGCGTGCACGCCCGTGAGCAGGGCGATCGCGGCGACGAGTCCGCCGGAGTAGTCGACCAGCGACAGCCCGGACTTGGCCGGCGGTCCTGACGGCTCCCCCGTGAGGTGCATCCATCCGGCCAGCCCCTGCAGGATGTAGTCGTAGCCGGGCTCGGCGGTCCGGGGCCCGGTCATCCCGAAGCCGGACAGCGAGCAGCAGACGATGCGCGGGTTGAGGTGCTTGAGGTCGGCGTAGCGCAGGCGCATCTTGGCCGGGACGTCGCCGCGCAGGTTGGAGTAGAGGGCGTCGCCGTGCCGTACGAGGTCGTCGAAGACCTCCCTTCCGGCGGGGACGGACAGGTCCAGGGAGATGGACTTCTTGTTGCGGTTGAAGGTCTCGAAGAACAGGGAGTCCTCCTCATCCGCATAAGGGGGTACATATCGTCCAACGTCGCCGCCCACCCGAGGGTCCTCGATCTTGATGATCTCGGCGCCGAGATCGGCCAGGTGCACGCTGCCGAACGGTCCGGCCCCGTACTGCTCCAGACTGACGACTCTGACGTCCTCCAGCGGTCTCATAACGTTCCGATCAGCTCGATGATGCGTCCCTGGTTCCGGCGGATCTCCTCCGGCGCGTTGCCGTACACGGCCGGGGTGAGCTTGACGGTCCCGGCCAGTCCCTCGTAGCGGGCCAGCCGCTCGGCCACCTGGTCCGGCGTGCCCGCCAGCACCAGCGGGTCGATCATGCGGTCGGGCACCACCGGCCGCCGCCCCGCCCGGAAGGCGGTGACCGCGGCGGCGTGCTCGGCGGCCAGGCCGTGGAAGGCGAAGAAGTCCTTGTACGTGGCGACGCAGGCGTAGAAGGCCAGCACGCCGGCCGCCCGGCGGCGGGCCAGCGCCGGATCGGGATCGATCGAACAGCAGGCGGAGACGACCACGTCGAACGCGTCCCGCCCGTCCGGTCGCGCATCCAGTCCGGCCGACAGGTTCGGCAGCACCTGCTCACGAAGGTAGGCGGGCGAGGACAGCTCGTGCGACAGCCACCCGTCGGCGATGCGCCCGGCGAGCCTGGTCATCTGCGGCCCGACGGCGGCCAGGTAGATGGGGATCCGGGTGCGGACCGGCTCGTACGGACGGCGGAAGCCGCGCGCGTCGAGCCGCTGGAGCGAGCCGTCGTACTCCAGCGGCGCTCCCGCCACGACCGCCCGGATCACCTCGACGGTCTCGCGCAGCCGGGCGAGCGGGCGTTCCCAGGGGACGTTGTGCCACTTCTCGTTGAGCCTGCGCGTGCCCGCGCCCAATCCGAGGATGAACCGCCCGCCGGTCAGCTCGTCGAGGTCGAGCGCTTCGAGCGCGGTGACCATCGGGCTGCGGGCGAAGGCGAGCGCGACGGCGGTGCCGACCCCCGCGCCCGTCGGCGCGCCCCTCGCCCTGCCCCCCACCCCGCCCGTCAATGCGCCCGCCACGGCGGCGGCGCCGACCATGGCGCTACGGTGCAGCTCGGGCACCCAGATCACCTCGGCGCCCGCCTCCTCGGCCTTGCGGGCGGCGGCGGTCAGCTCCTCCAGGGTCTCGCCCCATGGGCCGTAGGTGATCCTCATGGCGTCAGCGGCCCGCTCGCGGCCTGCGGGAAGTGGCCCTTGTCGTGGGGCGCGTCGCGTTTGTAGACCATGACCGTCCGCCGCCAGGACATGATGTCCGCGCCGTCCTGGTTGAGCCCCCTGGTACGGCAGGTCACGATGCCCGCGTAAGGCCGCGAAGCGGACTCGCGCAGAGCGGTGACGACCGACTCCGCGTAGACGGTGTCGCCGACGAACACCGGATGGGTGAGCCTGATCTCCTCCCAGCCCAGATTCATGATCGCGTTCTGGCTCACGTCCGCCACCGAGAGGCCCAGCACGATCGCCACGGTGAGCCCCGAGTTCACGATCACCCTGCCCGCCGGGGAGGCGGCGGCGAAGTGGGCGTTGAAGTGGTTCTGGTTGGTGTTCATGGTCAGCAGCGTGAACCAGGTGTTGTCGGCCTCGCTGATCGTGCGGCCGAGCGGGTGCTGGTAGACGTCGCCGACGGTGAAGTCCTCGTAATAGCGGCCTGCACTCATGATGCCGGTCCCGATTCGCGCAGCCGTTCGAGCACCGCCTGTTCCTCCCATACCTCGCCGTACTTGGCCTGGATGTCGTGGAGGCTCGCCTCGTGCGGGCCGGCCGAGCGGTCGCCCACCGCCTGGCGCACCACGATCGGGACGAACCCGTGCTGGACGGCGTCCACGGCGCTGGCCCGTACGCAGCCGCTGGTGGAGACGCCCGTGATGACCAGCGTGTCCACGCGCAGCGCCGTGAGCGTGGAGGCGAGCGTGGTGCCGAAGAACGCGCTGGCGTACTGCTTGACGATGACGACCTCGTCCCCGGCGGGCGCGACCTCGGGCATGAGCGCTCCGAGCGGGCCGTGCAGCCGGCGTAGCGGGGTCGCCTTGCGGTAGAACAGGCCGCCGTCGGCGCCGTCCCTGCTGTGCGCCACGCGGGTGTGGAGGACCGGGACGCCCGCCGTACGAGCCGCCGCCAGGACCCGCGCGGCGGCCAGCAGGCAGTCGCGCGAGCCGACGTAGAGGTCGGCGTCCGGCTCGAAGTACGCCCGCATCAGGTCGACGAGGATCAGCGCGGGCCGCTCGCCGAACGGCAGGACGCCGTCGAAGGGGTCCACTCAGACGACCCCCTTGTCCTTCAGGCCGGACAGCTCCTGGGCCGTCAGCCCGAGCAGCCCGCCGTAGACCTCGTCGTTGTGCTGGCCGAGAGCCGGGCCCGCGGTGCGCACCGCGCCGGGTGTGGCCGACAGCTTCGGCACGACGTTCTGCATGGCCAGCTCGCCGAACTCGGGATGCGGCACGCGCACGATGGCCTCGCGCGCGGCGAAATGGGGGTCGGTGAACATGTCCTCGGCCGTGTAGATGCGCCCGGCGGGGACGCCGCCCTCGTGCAGGGTCCGCAGCAGGTCGTCGGCGGGCAGGGTCGCCGTCCACGCGGCGATGAGCTCGTCCAGCTCCGCCATGTGCTCGCCGCGTGCGCCGTGCGTGGCGAAACGGGCGTCCTCGGCCAGCTCGGGCCGGCCCATCACGCGCGCGAGCCGGCCGAAGACGCTGTCCTGGTTGGCCGCGATGAGGAGCGAGTCGCCGTCCTTGGCCGGGTAGACGTTGCTCGGCGACACGTTCGGCAGCACGGGCCCGGTGCGTTCGCGCCGGTAGGAGGCCTGCTGCCATTCGGGTATGAGCGATTCCATCATCGCCAGCACGGCCTCGTAGATGGCCGAGTCCACGACCTGGCCCTTGCCGCTGCGCTCGCGCTCGTGCAGCGCGACCAGGGTGCCGACGCAGGCGTGGGTGGCCGCCAGCGAGTCGCCGATGGAGATCCCGGTGCGCGACGGCGGCCGGTCGGGGTCGCCGGTGACATGGCGGATGCCGCCCATCGCCTCGCCGATCGAGCCGTATCCGGCGCGCGGGGCGTACGGGCCCGTCTGCCCGAACCCGGTGACCCGCGTGATCACCAGCCGGGGGTTGAGCGCGTGCAGCTCCTCCGGCGACATGCCCCATCGCTCCAGCGTGCCGGGCCGGAAGTTCTCCAGCAGCACGTCGGCCGTGGCCACCAGCCGTTTGACCAGCGCCTGGCCCTCCGGCGTGCGCAGATCGCAGGTGACCGACTTCTTGTTGCGCGCCACCACCGGCCACCACAGCGACAGCCCGTACGGCTTCTCCCTGCCCCACTGGCGCATCGGGTCGCCGCGCCCGGGGTCCTCCACCTTGATGACCTCGGCGCCGAAGTCGCCGAGCAACTGCCCGCAGAACGGGCCGGCCAGGAGCTGGCCGAGTTCGACGACGCGCACGTCGTCCAGGGGGAGCACGCTCATGTCCGCTCCTCAGCGGTACAGGCGGGAGCCCGGCGGCTCACCGGCGATCTTTCCTTCGTGGGCGGGGCACGCCGAGGGGCACGGGCATGATCATCTGGTCGACGTCGCGACGGTCTGGCTGATCACTTCGGCGGCCTCCTGCCGATCGGCTCCTGTCTCCCATTGTGGAACAGCTTTCCTCGTATGGGAACAGTGTGAAGGGTGCCGTCTCGGCCCTGCGTGAGTCAGGGACGGGTGCGCGGGCGGGTTCGGGCTGGTGGGATGGGGTGCGGCGGGTGGCCGGCGACGACCGTGTTGGCGATGGCGCCGATGCCCTCGACGACCATCTCCACCCGGTCCCCCGGCCGGAGCGGCGGCGGGTCCTGGACGCCGCGCCGCCCCCACAGCTCGGCCAGGCACCCGCCGTTGCCGCACGTGCCGGACCCGAGCACGTCCCCTGGCCGGACCCAGGTGCCGCGCGAGGCGTAGGCGACGAGGTCCTCGAACGGCCAGCTCATGTTGGACAGCAGGTCACGGCCGACCTCGACGCCGTTGACCGCGACGGTGAGACCGAGCCGCAGGAACCCGTCCGCGTCCCGGTACGGCTCCAGCTCGTCCGCCGTGACCAGCCACGGCCCGAGCGTGGTGGCGGCGTCCTTGCCCTTGGCCGGTCCCAGGTTGACCTGCATCTCGCGGCTCTGCAGGTTGCGGGCCGACCAGTCGTTCATGATCAGGTAGCCGGCGATGTGCTCCTTCGCGGCCTCGGGCGTGAGGTCCCGCCCCGCCCTGCCGATGACGGCGGCGACCTCCAGCTCGAAGTCGAACGCCCGGCAGCCCGGCGGCACGGGCACGTCGTCGAAGGGCCCGACGACGGCGTACGGGTTGGTGAAGTAGAAGGCCGGGGCCTCGTACCAGGCCTCGGGAACGCCGGAGCGCCCGTCCACGCTTTTGCGCACCCCTTCGACGTGCTCCTCGAACGCCACGAAGTCCCGTACGGACGGCGGCGTGAAGGGGGCCAGCAGCCGGACCTCGGACAGCGGGACGGGCTCCCCCGCCAGGCCGCCGGCGACGCCCAGCCGGTCGTCGCGGAGCAGGTCGAGCAGGCCGGTGCCGCCGGGCAACGGCCTGACCGCGTCGCCGGTCACGACTCCGCAGCGGGTACGCCCCTCATGTATGAAGGTGGCCAGGCGCATCAGACGGGAGGGGCGACGAACACGCCGCGGTCGACGTCGTTGAAGGACTCCTTGGCGACCAGCTCGTTCATCGGGTTGGCGGTCCCCCACTGGTCGGTGACCTCGGGCTGGGAGAAGTCGTAGACGTGCGGGTGCCAGGCGTCCTCGTCCAGCTCCTCCAGCTCGGTGGTGTACTCGACGGTGTTGCCGTGCGGGTCGAGGAAGTAGGAGAAGGTGTTGTCGCCGGCCAGGTGCCGTCCGGGACCCCAGATCATCCGCACGCCCGCGCGCAGGAGGCGGCCGGTGCCGTACATGTACTCGTCGACGCCGCGCAGCTCGAAGCTGATGTGGTGCAGGGAGGCGTGCGGGCCGCGGGCGATGGCCATGCTGTGGTGCCGCGGGTTGCACCGCATGAAGTGCATCACCTCGCCCATGTGCGGGTGGGCGAGGGTGTCGGACACGGCGAAGCCGAGGTGGGTCTCGTACCAGGTGCGGGTGGCGTCGATGTCGGGGGCGTTGAGCACCACGTGCGACAGCCGTACCGGGACGGCCTCCTTGGCCTCCAGCCTGCGGTGCGCGCGGACGGCGACGTCCGCGGAGACCTCGACGGTGCGGCCGTCGAGGTCGAAGAAGCGGAAGCCGTACCCGCCGCCCGGAGTGTCGATCTTGCCGGGCTCGGAGACGAGCCGGACCGCGGCGGCCCGCAGGCGCTCGGCCAGGGCGTCCACGTCGGCGGGCGTGGCCGCGCCGAAGGAGATCAGGTCGAGCCGCTTCTCGGCGGCCCTGCGCAGGCGGATGACGTACTGCTCGGGTGAGCCCTCCGCCGCCAGGAAGCTGAGGCCGGTGTCGCCCGCGACCTCGGTCAGGCCCCAGACGCCGGCGTAGAAGTCGCGCTGCCGGTCGTAGTCGGGCACGGCCAGGTCCACGTGCCGCAGATGGCTGATGAGTCTCATCGGTGTTCCTTCAGTCGAAACAGTCGGACGGCGTTGCCGCCGCTGACGGCGTCGTAGCCGGCCTGGTCCGGCAGCGCGGCGCGCAGCCGGTCCAGGGGGTCCTCGACGCCCATGTCGAACGGGTGGTCCGAGCCGAGCAGGACCTGCGACACCCCCGCGGTGTCGATCAGGGCGCGCAGGACCGCGGGCTCGAAGACGAGGGAGTCGTACGAGATGCGCCGCAGGTACGCGCTGGGCGGCTCGGCGCAGGTGTGCGACTCGGGCCTGACCCGCCAGCCGTGGTCGGCCCTGCCCAGGTAGTACGGCAGGTAGCCGCCTCCGTGCGCGGCCAGCAGCCGCAGGCCGGGATGCCGGTCGAGCACGCCGGAGAAGATCAGGTGCGACAGCGCCACGGCGTTCTCCACCGGCGCGCCGACGAGGTTGGACAGGTACCAGCGATCCAGGCGTTCGTCCAGCGTGCAGCCGAACGGGTGCAGGAACACGACCGCCCCCGTCTGCGCCGCGTGCGCCCAGAACGGCTCGTAACCCGGGTCGGACAGCTCCCGCCCGGGGGCGTGCGAGGAGATCTCCACCCCCTTCAGTCCCAGGGCGAGCGCGTCGTCGAGGGCCTGGACCATCAGCTCGGGATGCTGGAGCGGAGCCAGGCCCATGCCGCTCAGCCGGTCGGGCGCGGCGGCGCAGTGCGCGGCCACGCCCTCGCCGGCCAGCCGCCACACGGTGCGGGCCAGGTCGCGATCGGCCCAGTAGTGGTAGTGGGACGGTGACGGGCTGACGATCTGCGCGTCCACCCCGGCGGCGTCCATGTCCGCCAGCCGCGCGGGGACCTGGGTCAGGCGCGCGATCCGTGCCTCGATCATCCGGCCGCTGACCGCCAGCGACTCGGCGCCGTTGCGGCGGACGTCCAGCTCGCGGTGCGCGGCCAGGCCGGGCCGCCCGGCCACGGCCTGCTCGATCTCGGGCAGCAGCACGTGCGCGTGTACGTCGACGGTGGTCATGGGCGCTCGCTCACCATCGCCGCGATGCGGCCCATCAGCCCCGGCACGTCGGCGTCCGGCTCCGGTTCGAGCTGCCAGCGGGCCAGGTGCACCGACGCCTCGACCACCGCCCTGACGCGCTCGTGACGGCGGTCCATGAAGGCGTCGAACAGCTCTTCGCCGAGCTGGTCGGCGGCGAGCAGCAGCTCGGCCAGGACGGTGGCGTCCTCCAGGCACTGGGCCGCCCCCTGGGCGAGGGTCGGCGGGCAGGCGTGCGCGGCGTCGCCGATCAGGACCGTCCTGCCCCGGTGCCAGGGCCGGTCCACGAGCAGCGACTCGAACCAGGTGTAGTTGATCCGGTCCTGGTCGGTGATGTCCGCGCGGATCTCGTCCCAGACGCCGCCGTAGCCCTCGGAGAGCGCCCGCATGATGCCGGCCTTGTCCGCGGCGACCTCCCTGGGCCGCGCCTTCTCCACCAGGTACGCGTACATGGTGTCATCGCCCGTCGGGCAGTAGCCGGCGATGAAGCAGGGTCCGCCGTAGACCAGGTCGGTGCGTTCGACCCGCTTGGGGCGGCGGGTGTGCAGCCGCCAGATGCCCATGCCGGTCGGCTCTGGGGCGGCGTCGATGCCGAGCAGGCCGCGGATCGAGGAGCGGATGCCGTCCGCGCCCACGACCAGGTCGTACGTGGCGGTGGCGCCGTCCGACAACCGCACCCGTACGGACGGGCCGGTGTCGTCGAGGGTGTCCACCGTCGTGCCCGGCATGATCCGCGCGCCGGCCGCACGCACGGCGGCGGTCAGGATCGCGGCCAGCTCCGGGCGGTTCATGCCGAGCGCCGCAGGCAGATCGGGGCCGCCGGTGCGGACGTCGGGCAGCTCGGCGACCAGGCTCCCGTCGGGGGCGCGCAGCCCGAGCGAGCCGAACGCGAACCCGGCCGCGCTCACCCGGTCCCAGACGCCGAGGTCGCGCAGCACCCGCAGCGCGTTGCCCTGCAGCGTGATGCCCGAGCCCAGGGTGGTGAGCCCCGGTTCGATCTCCGCGACGTCCACGGCGACGCCGCCGCGGGCGAGCAGGATCGCCAGGGCGGAGCCGGCGGTGCCGGCGCCGACGATGAGGACGTTCCCGACTGCTGGCATGTGGGCCTCATTTGATCGCGAGGGGGTTGACGGGGGATCCGACCGCGCCGGTGACGGGCAGCGGGGCGGCGGCGAGGAAGAAGTCGTGGACGCAGTCGCCCGCGCAGTGCGCGGCGAGGGCCTCCAGGTCCCACATCTCGCCGACGAGCAGGCCGATGTGCGGGATGACGACCTGGTGCAGCGGCTGGAAGGCGTTCTCGAACTCGTTGGGGCGCACCTCGAAGCCCCACGTGTCGGTGGCGATCGCGGCGATCTCCGTACGGTGCAGCCAGCCGGCGGTCGTGAACGACAGCCCTGGCGCGGGGCCGCCGGCGTAGTCGCCCCAGCCCTCGCGCCGGGCCCTGGCGAGCCGGCCGGTGCGCACGCAGACGATGTCACCGCACCTGACCGCGACGCCGTGCGCCTCGGCCGTGGCGTTCAGGTGCTCCTCGGTGATGGCGAAGCCGTCGGGCAGTTCCCCGCCGCCGATCACCCGGCCCACGTCCAGCAGCACGCCGCGGCCCGCCACGAACGGGGCCAGGTGCTCGATGCCGGTGACCAGGTCGCCCTCGCCGGTCACGACCTTGTCGGCCGGACGGCCGTTCCAGGCCCGGCCGTGGTCGAAGATGTGCCCGAGGCCGTCCCACTGGGTGGAGCACTGCAGCGGCATGGCGATCACGTCGTCCGCGCCGCCGAACCCGTGCGGGAACCCCTGGTCGCCGTGGACGGCGTCGAGGCCGGTGTCGAGCATGGTGTGCACCGGGTTCGTCCGCCGCCGCCAGCCGTTCTGGGGGCCGTTCATGTCGAACCGCTGCGCCAGCGAGAAGCTCACGCCCAGGCGGATCAGCCGGGCCGCGGCCGCCCGCTTGGCCTCGTCGAGGAAGTTGACGGTGCCCAGGACGTCGTCCGGGCCCCAGCGGCCCCAGTTGGAGTAGGCGGCCGCGGCCTCGGCGATGGCGTCCTCGGGCGTCATGCCGCCTCGCCCGCGCAGCGGTTGCGCTGGACGCCGAGCCCGGTGATGGCGCCCTCCATCACGTCGCCCGGCCGCAGCAGCCGCCCCCAGTGCAGGCCGTTTCCGGCCGGGCTGCCGGTGAGCAGCACGTCGCCGGGCAGCAGCCGGACGGTCTGGGAGGCGTACGACACCAGCCGGGCCACGTCGAAGATCATGTCTTTGGTGGACTCGTCCTGCATGACCTGGCCGTTCAGCCGCAGCGTCACCCGCAGGCTTCCCGGGTCGGCGACGAAGCCGGCCGGCACCAGGTACGGCCCGAGCGGCGTGAACGTGGGCGCGTTCTTGGCCCGCAGCCAGTCGGTGCCGATCTCCGGCATGTCGCGGCGGAACACCAGCTCGCGGGCGGTGAGGTCGTTGGCGATCGTGTACGCCGCCACGTGCGCCAACGCGGTGTCCCGGCCGACGCGGAAGGCCGGGCGGCCGATCACCGCCGCCAGCTCCAGCTCCCAGTCCGGTTTCGTGCACCAGGACGGCAGGACCACGTCGTCGTACGGGCCGGTGATCGCGGAGGGCAGGCCGGTGAACACGTACGGCTGGTCCCCGGCCGCGCGCCGGTCCATCATCGCGGCCGTCTCGGCCCGCACCTGCTCGGCGGGCCTGCCGCCCTCGGGCTCGTGCGCCACCGCGAGGTCGATCACGTGGGTGCGGTAGTTGGCGCCCGACTGGAGGACCTGGCGGGGCTCGACGGGAGCGTGCACCCGCAGGCCGGCCAGGGGCCGCCACTCCCCCGCGTCCGCCGCGGCGGCCCCGGCCAGCAGCGGCAGGACGTCGTCCCAGCGCTCCAGCAGGTCACGGGTGGTCCGCGGGGGCTGGCCGAGCGCGGGCACGGTACGCAGGTCCAGGACGCGATCGCCGGCGATCAGGCCGGGAAAGGGCGCTTGATCGCCGGCGGAGAAGGTGCCGAGCGCGAAAGGGCCGGCGAGAGACGGAAGTGTTTCCACAAGATTGCCTTCCGGTGTGGTGCCCCTAACCTTGAACCATCCGGAAGGATCTGGGAAATCGATTCAACAGATCCTTGGCATCCGTTCCATGGATAGCATGGGACGCTGTGAACCTCGCCAGCCTCGACCTCAATCTCCTGATCGCCCTGCGCGCCCTGCTGGAGGAGCTCAACGTCACCAAGGCGGGCCGGCGCATCGGGCTGAGCCAGCCCGCGATGAGCGCCGCGCTGGCCAGGCTGCGCCACCACTTCGCCGACGAGCTGCTGGTCAGACAGGGCAACCGGTACGAGCTCACCCCGCTGGGCAACGCGCTGCGCGCGCCCGCCGCCAACGCGTACGCCATGCTGGAGCGGCTCTTCACCAGCCGCGCGGACTTCCATCCCGCGACCGAGCAGCACGACTTCACGCTGCTCTCCTCCGACTACGCGATCGCGGTCTTCGGCGCCGAGCTGGCCCGCATCCTGCACACCGAGGCGCCCGGCGTCCGCCTGCACTTCCAGCACGTGCCGCCCGGCGTCGCCGAGCACGCCGGGGCGCTGCTCAGCGGCGTGGACGGCCTGCTGATGCCGCACGGCGTGATCGGCGATCTGCCGGCCGTGGAGCTGTACCGCGACGAGTGGGTGTGCCTGGTCTCCGACGACCATCCCGGCCTCGGTGACCGCATCACCATGGACGACCTGGCCCGGCTGCCCTGGGTGATCTACCAGCGGGCGTTCGACGCGACCGTCGCCCGGCAGCTGGCCATGCTGGGGCTGGAGCCGTACGTGGAGGTGTCGGTGCAGAGCTTCCAGCTCCTGCCCAGCCTGGTGGCCGGCACCCGGCGGGTCGCGCTGATCCAGCGGCGGCTGGCCAGGCTGCTGGAGGGGCTCGCCCCGGTACGCACGCTGCCCTGCCCGTTCGAGGCGGTGCCGTTGCAGGAGGCGTTGTGGTGGCATCCGGTGCACACCCACGACGCGGCCCACATCTGGCTGCGCGAGACGGCGGCCCGCGTCGCCGCCGGCCTGCCCGACGCCTGAGGCGCGCCACCGGGTCGGCCCGGCGGGTCGGCCCGCCGGGGTCAGCCCGGCGGGGTCAGCCCGGCGGGGTCAGCCCGGCGGGGTCAGCCCCCAGGGTCGACCCACGGAGGGCAGCCGACGCGGTCGGCCCCGGGGTGAGTCCCCCGGGGTCAGTAGCTCGGGGTCAGTCCTCGGGGTCAGTCCTCGGGGTCGGGGACCGCTGAGGCCGACCAGGCCGCGGCGCCCAAGGTCGCCCCGGTGAGCACCAGCACGCCGGTGACGCCGCCCACCACGGCCGCCGCCCCGGACACGGCGGGGATCACGGTCTGGGCCAGGCGGTTGCCCGCGATCCGCAGCGACAGCACGGTGCCGCGGGTCCCGGAGGGTGCAAGCTGGGTGACCCAGCCCATGGTGATCGGCTGGCAGACGCCCGCGGCGAACCCGTACACGCCGGTGAGCGCGACGAGCACGGCGACGGGCACGGGAAGCGTCAGGCCGCAGAGCGCGAGCGCCGACACCGCGCAGGCCGCCACGGTGAGCCGCCTGCGGCCGAGCCTGCGTACGAGCTGGGCCAGGTTGATGCGCGACACCATCTGCGTCACCGAACGGACGGCGAGCATCGCCGTCACCCAGCCGGGCGCGATCCCCCTGGCGTGCGCGAGCGCGGGCAGGTACGCCAGCGTCACGTCGATCGACGCCAGGATCAACCCGCCGACCAGCAGCGCCCGCCCCATGCCCGGGATGGCGAGCAGCCGCCGCGCCGGCCAGCGCCGGCCCGCCGGCCCGGACGACGACCCAGACGACCCAGGCGACCCAGACGACCCAGACGACCCAGGCGTCCCAGGCGACCCAGGCGACCCAGGCGTCCCAGGCGTCCCAGGCGTCCCAGGCGACTCGGACGGTGCGGACGGTGCGGACGGTGCGGGCGGCGACCCAGACGGCTCAGGCGGCGATCCGGACGCCTCAGGCCGTGATCCAGATGGCGATCCGGACGGTGCGGCACGGTGGACGGTGCCGAAACCGAAGGAGACCGCAAGCGTCACCAGGCCGGCCAGCCCGCACGCGGCGGCGATCGGCTCCAGCGGCGGCGACTGGCTGCCCGGCGCGGGCGGCAGGAGCAGGAGCAGCGGGCCCACGCCCTGCCCGAGCGAGGTGACGAACGTGTAGACGCCGAAGACGGAGTCCAGCCCCCGGCCCCGGGCCCGGCCCGCCACCGCGGACTGCTCGCCGACCATGGAGAAGATGATGCCGATGCCGAGCAGGGCGGTGGCGGTGACGAGCAGCCCGATCTGCGCCGAGCCGACGTAGGCGACCACCGCCGATCCGGTCAGCGCGACCCCGCCGATCACCATGCCAGGCCGCTCTCCCACACGGTCCACCAGCCGCCCGGCCGCGATCGCCAGGACCAGCGGCGGGATCGCGAACATCGCCCCGACCACCGCCAGCCAGGCCGGCCCGTACCCCAGGTCCAGCACCGCGTACGAGAGAGACGGCCTGATCCCGTAGCTGATGGCCTGGACCAGGATCGCGTGGACCACCAGCAACGGCCAGAACAGCCGCCGGCCACCGGTCACGGCGGCCCCGCCGGCCAGAGCGGCCCGACAGGCACAGGCGGCCCGACAGAAGGCGCGGCCGGAGGCGGAGGTGAGGGCGGGGCCGGGGCTGGGGGCACGGCCATCAGGGCGTTCCGGTTTCGCCGGTCGGTCTGGCCTGCTCCAGGGCCTCGATGACGCTGCGCAGGTGACCGCGCATGGCCGCCTCCGCCCGGTCCTCGTCGTGCGCGCAGATGGCCTCGATGATCTCGAGGTGCTGCGGCAGCGACACCGCCGCCCGGCCCGGCTGGAAGGCCAGCCGGACCTGGTGGCGGGCCAGGTTGCCGCGGATCCGCTCGATGATGTCGGTCGCCGCCGACTGCCCGCCGATCAGCCGGATGAACGAATGGAGCTCCTTGTTGCAGGTGGAGTATTCGATGAGGTCGCCGGCCGCCACGTGCTCCTTCATCCGCGCCCCGATGGAGCGCAGTTGCCCGGCCTGGTCGCCGGTGACCCTGGCGGCCGCCTTCGCCGCGCACAGCCCCTCGACGACCATGCGGACCTCCGTGAACTCGATGGCCTCCGCGAGCGTGATGGCCCGGACCCGCGCCCCTCTGTGCGGGATCCGCTCCACGAGCCCTTCGCTCACCAGATCGGCCAGCGCGTTGCGGATGTGCGATCTGGAGGCGCCGAACTGCGCGCAGAGATCCGCCTCGATGAGTCGCTGGTTCGGCGCCAGGTCTCCCGCGAAGATGGCCTCACGAATGCGGTCAACAAGTTTCATGGTCGGACGTCCCTGATCTGGCTCCGATAGGCAGCTTGATCGTTCCACATCGGCGGACGGGGATCGGCCGCCGGTTTCCGTCAGCCGGTGTAGCCGAAGATTTCCCGCCACCGTTTCGCGTCCTCCGCCGTGTGCGCCAGCATGGTCTTCGCGTCCGCCCGGTAGAGCCAGCCGGAATCGGCGGCGGGGAACGCCACGTCACCGACCTTGGGCGTGCCGACGTCCTTGCGCACCGGATAGTCGCCCTGCTGCACGGCGATCTTCTGGGCGTCCTTGGACAGCAGCCAGCTCGCGAAGACCTTCGCCGCGTTGGGCGAGGGCGCCTGCGCGCCGACGCCCACGTAGAACGGGTATCCGACGGCGCCTTCCGCGGGCACGGCGACCGTGATCGGGGCCCCGTCGGCGATCGAGCCGATCCCGGTCGCCACCGGCATCGTCGCCACCGACACCTCGCCGCGCGCCAGCGCGTCGGTCTGCCCGGCCGACGAGTCGAAGATCCGCGGCTTGTTGGCGGCGAACTTCGTCAGGTACTCCTCGCCGATCTTGTCGATCTGGAACCGGGTCAGCGCGGCCGTGCTGCCGCCCGCGCCGACCTGCACGATCGACAGCTTGCCCTGCCATTTCGGGTCGAGCAGGTCCGCCCAGTTCTTCGGCGCCTGGTCCTTGGGGACGACGGCGTTGTTGTACGCGAAGGAATAGACCCGGTCGAACCCGGAGAAGTAAAGCCCGCCCTCCTTGACCGCGTCGCCCACCGCGGACGTCACCGCGGCCGGGAGCGTCAGCTTCTGGAAGGTGCCTGCCTTGGCGAGGGAGAGGATGATGTCCTCGCCCGACGTGCGGATCACGTCGGCGCCGAGCTTCTTGGCGCCGGTCTCGGCGAGGATGCGCTCGGTGAGCTTGTTGGGAGCCAGCCGGACGATCTCCACGTTGATTCCGGTGGCCTTGGTGAACGCTTCTGTGACGGCCTTCTCCGACTGCTCGCTGCCGCCGGTGTAGAAGACCAGCGAGCCTTCGTCCTTGGCGGCGCTGTACAGCTTCTGGTCGGCGATCGTCTCGCCGCCGACGACCAGGGACGTGGCGTCGGCGCTGCCTGCGGCTCCGCCGCCGCACCCGGCCATCGGCAGGGTCACCAGCAGCGCCACCGTGAGGGCGCCCGTACGGCCAGCTTTCATGACATCTCCAGCTACTTCTGCTCTTTGGCGCCGAGACGCCGGGACACGATGGAGAGGGTGAGGATCACCAGGCAATACAGCAGGCTCGTGGCGGCCGCCCGCTGCAGGATTCCGTTGTCGAAGTCGTCGAAGATGACGATCGACAGCAGCCGCGTATCGGAGGTGAACAGGAAGAGCGGGACCGTCAGCTCGCGCATGGACAGCATCAGCAGCAGCAGGAACGTCGAGGTCAGCCCGACCCGCAGCAGCGGCGCGGTGACCGCGGTGATCGCCCGGACGCGGGAGGCGCCGTGCATCACGGCGGAGTCCTCCAGGTCGCGGTCCACCTGGACGATCGAGGCCGCCACCCCGCGGAAGCCCTGCGGCATCTGGGCCGCGACGAAGGCGATCACCATGACGGCGAGCGTCCCGTACACCGGGACGGGCGCGATCAGCCAGGTCCACAGCAGGCCCAGGCCGAGCACGATCGACGGGATCGCCAGCGGGAGCATCGACACGTACTCCAGCGGCCCGCGGCCGGGCAGCTTGGTCCTGTGCACCACGTAGGCCACGACGAAGGCGAGCAGGGTGCCGAGCAGGGCCGCCACGATCGACACCACGACGCTGTTGACCGTGGCCCGGTGCGTGACGCCGGAGCTCAGCACGTCCTGGAACGACTCCAGCGTGAACGCGCCCGCCTTGGTGAACGCGCCGAGCACCGTGCCGATGTACGGCGAGTCGTGCAGGGCGACGAACAGCAGCGCCAGCACCGGCAGCACGGCCGACAGCGCGAAATAGCCGAGGCCGAGCAGCAGCGCGGGCAGCCGCCAGCGGCCGAGGTCGATCCTGCGCGGCTTCATCCCCTTGCCCGAGACGGTGGTGAACGCGCGCTTGGCCAGCATCCGCCGCTGCAGCGCGGTGACGACCAGGACGACCGCCACGAGCGCGATCGACACGGCGGCCGCCTCGTTGCCCCGCGACGGCGTCGAGTTCATCAGCCGGTAGATGTAGGTGGGCAGCGTCTCCACGCCGGCCGCCCCGCCGATGATCTGGGACACCGGGAAGTTCTCGACGGTGAGCACGAAGATCAGCACGGTGGCGCCGAGGATCGCGGGGGTGATCAGCGGCAGGGTGACCCGGCGCAGCACCCGGCCGAACGACGCGCCGTGGACGTTGGCGGCCTCCTCCAGGTCGGGGTTCATCAGGCTCAGCGCGCCGTGGATGAGCAGGAACGCGTACGGCGCGTAGTACAGCGCGAGCACCAGGATCAGGCCGGCGACGTTGTTGACGTCCACGAACCCGGGCAGGCCGAGGTCGCGCAGGGTGATGTTGAGCAGGCCGGCGTTCTCGCTCCCGAGCACCGACCACGCCAGCGCGCCCACGTAGGACGGCAGCAGCATGGGCACCAGCCCGGCCAGGTACAGGAATCCGCGCAGGTACACGTTGGTCCGCGCGGTGACGAAGGCCAGGAACCCGCCGATGAGCAGGGCCAGCACGGAGGCGCCGAGCCCCACCTTGAGCGAGTTGAGCGTCGCCGCGACCGAGCCGGCGGTCGTCACGCTGGCGAAGTTGTCCAGGGTGAGCCCGTTCAGGCCGACGTTGCCGGGCCTCGGGGCGTCGGACGCGAACGCGGCCAGCACCACCAGCCCGACCGGGGCCAGGATCAGCACGGCGAGCACCACGAACAGCGCCCCGGGCAACGTCGCCGAGCGCAGCAGGCGGCGGGCGCGGGCGGGCAGCGCGGCGCTCTCGGCGCGTACCGGCCGCTCTGTGGTCTGTGCCGTCATCACGCGGGCACTCCCGCGGGCTCTTCTACGGGTACCTCCGCCGGGAGCACGCGGATCGCGCCCGGCGGCAGGGCCACGGTGACCGCGTCGTCCAGGCCGAGCAGCGGCCCGGACGATCTGAGCTGGACGGCGTCCAGCTCCAGGTCGGTCCCGACGCGGATCCGGTAGACGACGGTGGAGCCCTGGAAGACGAAGCCGGCCACCTTGCCGGGCAGCGCGTTGGTGACCGTCATGCCGTCAGGCCCGAGGTCGGTGTCCTTCATGCCGTCCGGACCGAGCAGCACGTCCTCGGCGCGGATGCAGAGCCGCAGGTCGCCGGTGGCCTCGTACGGCTCGACCTGGAGCTTCTGCCCGGCCGACGGGAGGCGGACGCAGGAGGCGTCCTCGCGGGTGACCGGGATGATGTTGTCGACGCCGAGGAACTCCGCGATGGAGGCGCTTCTGGGCTTGGCGTAGATCTCGGGCGGGGTGCCGATCTGGACGATCCGGCCTGACTGCATCAGCGCGATCCGGTCCGCCAGGGCCAGCGCCTCGTCCTGGTCGTGAGTGACGTACATCGAGGTGACCCTGAGCCTGAGCTGCAGCTCGCGCAGCTCCATCCGCAGCCGGTGGCGCAGCCGGGCGTCGAGGTTCGACAGCGGCTCGTCGAGCAGCAGCACCGACGGCTGCATCGCGAGGCTGCGCGCCAGGGCGACGCGCTGCATCTGCCCGCCGGACAGCAGGCTGGCGCCCCGGTCCGCGAGGTGGTCCAGGCCGACGAGCTCCAGCGTCTCGCGGACGGCGGTGCGCATCTCCGCGCCCTTCGTGCCCTTCATCTTGAGCGGGAAGGCCACGTTCTCGAAGACGGTCATGTGCGGCCAGATGGCGTACGACTGGAACACCATGCCGATGTTGCGCTTGTTCGGCGCGCGGTTGAGGCCGCTGCCGCTGTCGAACACCGGCCGGCCGCCAATGCTGATGACGCCCGCCGCCGGCGTCTCCAGGCCTGCGATGCAGCGCATGGTGCTGGTCTTGCCGCAGCCCGACTGCCCGAGCAGGACCAGGGACTCGCCCTCTTCGACCGTCAGGTCCAGGTCCGACACCGCGACCGCGTCACCGTAGGTCAGGGTCAGGCCGTGGACCTCGACCTTCATGCCGGGTTCCCTTCGTCCGCCGCGCGGAAGCCGTGCAGGTCGTACGACAGGCCGCCGGCCAGGTACTCCTGCCGCGCCGTCGCCTCCTTGGCCTCCCGCGACAGCGAGGCGGCCAGCACGTCGTCGATGCGTTCCGCGGGGACGGCGACCACGCCGTCGCCGTCGAGCACCACGGCGTCGCCCGGCCTGATCAGGGTGCCGCCGACGATGGCGGGCCGGTCTACGGCGCCACGGTGCGCCTTGGTCGCGCCGCGCACCCTGATCCACCGGGTCCAGATCGGCAGGCCCAGCTCGCGCAGGGTGTCGGCGTCCCGTACCGAGGCGTTGACCAGCACGCCGGCCGCCCCCTGGGCCTTGAGCTGGGTGACGAGCAGATCGCCGATCAGGGCGACGGGGACGGGGGTGTCCATGGTGAGGACGACGATGTCGCCCGGCCTGGTGCGGGCGGCGACCTCGTGGACGGCGCGGTTGTCCGCGGGGCCGCACACGGCGATCCTGGCGGGGCCCGCGACGCCGCTGCCGGGGATCAGCCGGATGAAGTCCTCGTCCACCAGGCCCTGGCGGCCGGACGCCTCGTACACCGTGGCCACCCCGAGCCGGGCCAGCTCGCCGAACCTGTCGGCGGATCCCGCGCTCACAGGGCGCCCACCACGTTCGGGACCATCCGCTGGAACGCCTCGGCGTGGCGGATCTCCTTGTCCCCGGTCACCTTGCGGGCGTGGTTGGCCCGGTGCTCGGCCCGTTCCGTGTAGTACTGCCGCAGGTACGCCTGCGCGCTCATCGCGGCCATGGCCTGGGCCTTCGCCTCGAAGACCGCGGTGATGTCGACGAACACCGTGGGCACGAAGCCGCAGAGGTCCGGCTGGTGCGGCTCGAAGACCAGGAACTCCGACGGCGGCGCGGTGCGGAACCCGGCCTCGACGACCGCGCCGGAGGTGAGCAGCCTGGCCTGGGAGACCACCTGGTAGGCCACCGGGTGGTCCGGGTTGAACGGGTCCTTCTCCGGGTGGGTGAGCACGACGTGGGGCGCGAAGTCGCGCATCAGCTCGGCGACGCGTTCGACGTCGCCCGCTCCGGCGTGCAGCGGGTAGTCGCCGAGGTCGAAGCACTCGTAGCCGGCTCCGACCGCCTTCGCCGCCGCGGTGGCCTCCTCGTGCCGGATCCGCTTGACGTTCTCGACGGTCTGCCCCGGCTCCTTCCACAGCTCGCCGGACTCGCCGCGCTCGCCGTACGAGAGCGTGACCACCCGGGCCTCGCCGCCGGCCCGGGTGTGCTTGGCGATGGCGCCGGCGGCGCGCCAGACGAAGTCGGCGCTGTGCGCTCCGACGACCAGCATTCTTCGTGCGGTCATGCTCGGTTGCCTCTCTCGGGGGTTTCGGGGGTTTCGGGGGTTTCGGGATGGCCGGTCAGTCGTCCAGCAGCGAGGCGAGCCAGGTGCGGGAGGCTTCCATGACCCAGGCGGGCCGGCCGAGCTCCGCCAGGTAGCCCGCCGCGTCCTCGACCTCGTGGACCCGCCGGGCCGCGTGCACCCTGCTGCCGTCGACCAGCCGGTCGATCAGCTCGCCGACGTCGCCGGAGAGCTCGCCGACCATCTGGCCGCGCAGCCACTCCTGCTCGCCCGCCGCGGCGGCGGCGCTCTCGCACTCCAGCATCAGCGCGGCCAGGCCCTTCATGAAGACGCTGCGCAGCAGCTTCCTGGCGGCCGCCGCGCCGGCCCCGCCCGGGATGGCCTCCACGGGCACGGCGGCCGGGCGTACCAGCTCGGCGAACCTCTCCGCGCCGGTGCCACTGGCCATCAGCGCCGTGCGGGCGCCCTTTCTGGGCACCGGCGCCAGCACGGCGACGTCGGCGAACGCGACGTCCGCCGCCGCCGCCAGCTCCGCCAGGGTCCGCTTCAACGCCGGCGATCCGGTGTTGAGGTCGGCGTAGACGGCGTCCGGCGGGCAGTGCGGCAGGGCCTGCCGGGCGACCGCCTCCGCGGCGCGGGCGCCCACCAGGCTGATCACGAGATCGGCCGGGACCACCGCGTCCGCCACGGCCGGCACCTGCTCGATCTGCTCGTCGTCCGCCCGCACGTACGGGTCGAAGCCCCGTACGTGGAAACCGGCTTCGCGCAGGTCCCGCGCGTAGATCCGGCCGGCTTCGCCCAGCCCCAGCACCGCGATCACAGTCACGCCAACTCCGGTACATCTTGTTGATGAAACAGTGACCAGAATTGTTGACACTCTTGTTGCCAAAGTCAACCCTATGTTTCGGTCGAAGGCGGGCGGGATTTCGGGCCGACCATGATGTAAGGGCTGCGGCCTGGGCCGTCGCAGGGACTCTCACGGCGAAGTCAATGATCGATACGATGCCCGGCAGACGATTGTTGACAATCAGAGAGAGGGACAGTGTCCACAGACTCGGGAACGGTGCTCGACGCGATCCGCGAGGGGATCCTGCGCGGCGAGTTCGTGCCTGACCAGCGGCTCGTCGAGGCCGACCTGTCAGAGCGCTTCGCCGCGAGCCGGGGCTCGGTGCGCTCCGCACTGCTGCAGCTGGCCAACGAGGGCCTGGTGGAACGGGTCCAGAACCGGGGCGCACGGGTGCGCGCGGTCTCCCTGGCGGAGGCCATCGAGATCACCGAGGTCCGCATGGTGGTGGAGGGGCTGTGCGCGGCCAAGGCCGCCGAACGGGCGACCCCGGCGGAGGCCGAGGAGCTGCGTGAGATCGGCGTGCGGATGTCGGAGACGGTCGCGTCGGGCGACGTGCTCGCCTACTCCGAGCTCAACCAGCTCCTGCACCGCCGGATCAGGGAGCTGAGCGGCCAGTCCGTCGCGGGCGGCGTGCTGGAGCGGCTGCGCGCGCAGAGCGTCCGGCACCAGTACCGGCTGGCCATGCAGCGGGGGCGGCCGGCCGTGTCGCTGGGCGAGCACCTGGCCGTCATCGACGCCGTACGCGCGGGCGACCCGGAGGCGGCCGAGCACGCCGCCCGCCGGCACCTGCGCAGCGTGATCGCGGCATTGCGGACACACGCCGGCTGATCCGCCCTTGACCGCTCGTCCTCCTATTGTTAACAATCTGTTTCACCAAGATGGCAACAATTTGGGAGACAGGCATGCCGGATCATCCCACGCCGTCCGCCCGCGCCCGGGAACTGGTCGCCGGCGCGTACGACACCCACATCCACGTGGCGCCCGACGTGATGCGCAGACGGACGGACGACCTCACCCTGGCGGCGCGCTTCGCCGAGGTGGGGCTGGCCGGGTTCGTGCTCAAATCGCACTACGTCCCCACGGCGGAGCGGGCGGCGGTGGTCCGGGCCGCGGTGCCGGGCTTCGGCGCGGTGGGCGCGATCACCCTGAACGCGTCCGTGGGCGGCATGAACCCCATCGCGGTCGAGATCGCCGCCAGGGGCGGCGCGCAGGTCGTGTGGCTGCCCACGGTGGACAGCGCCAACCAGCGGGCCTGCACGGCCACCGACCCCGAGGGGGCAACGCCGCCCATGTGGGCCCGGTTGCAGGCCGACCTGCGGGAGTCGGGGATCTCCGCCGATCCGGTGGAGGTGGTGGGCGCCGGCGGTGACGTGCTCGAACCCACCCGCCAGGTGCTGCGCGTGATCGCCAAGCACGACATGACGCTGGCCACCGGCCATCTGGCCGCGGCCGAGATCGAGACCGTGGTGGACGCGGCCGTGGCCGAAGGCGTCCGCCGCATCGTGATCACCCATCCGGAGTTCACCTCCCAGCGCGTCGCGATCGACCGGCAGCGCGCGCTGGCCGCCAAGGGGGCGCTGCTCGAACGCTGCTTCACCACCCCGCACAGCGGCAAGGTCTCCTGGGAGACGTGGCTGGAGCACATCAGCGCCGTGGGCCCCGAGCATTCCGTGCTCTCCAGCGACCTCGGCCAGCCGTTCAACCCGCCCGTGGAGGACGGCCTCGCCCTGCTCGCCGACCGGCTGCTCGCCGAGGGATACACCGAGAAGGACGTACGGACCATGGCCGTGGACAACTCGCGCCGGCTCGCGGGGGCGGTGTCGTGAGCGACACCGTGATCAAGATGGGCGGGCTCGGCAAGCAGTTCGTCAAGGACGACCTGGGCATCGTGGCGCTGCGCGACTTCGACCTCGAGATCGAGGAGGGCAGCTTCGTCACGGTGCTCGGCCGCAGCGGGTGCGGCAAGTCCACCATGCTCAACCTGCTCGCCGGGCTCACCACGCCGACGTGGGGCTCGGTCGCCTACCGGGGCGAGGCCGTCGCGGGCCCGCGTACCGAGATGGGCTATCTCACCCAGTCCGACACGCTCATGCCGTGGCGGGACGTGCGCCGCAACGTCGAGCTGCCCATGGAGATCGGCGGCGTGCCCGCGGCGCGGCGACGGGAACGCGCGGCGGAGCTGATCGCCAAGGTCGGCCTCGACGGGTTCGAGAAGCACTATCCGCGCGAGCTGTCCGGCGGCATGCGGCGGCGGGTCAGCCTGGCCAGGATGCTGGCGGGCGATCCGGAGACGCTGCTGATGGACGAGCCGTTCGGCGCGCTCGACGCCCAGTTGCGCGGCGACCTGCAGGCCGAATTACTGCGGCTGTGGGGGGAGAGCGGGCAGACGGTGGTGTTCGTGACCCACGACATCGAGGAGGCGCTGCTGCTCGGCGACCGGGTCGTCGTGCTCGGCCGGGTCGGGCGCATCGAGCTGGACCGGCGGATCGAGCTGCCCAGGCCGCGGAACGCCGACGAGCTGCGGGTGGACCCGCACTTCGTGGCCCTGCACCGCGAGCTGACCGCCGCCCTGCGGGAGGGAGCCCGATGACCGCCGTCCAGACCTCGCGGGAGGGAGTGCGATGACCGCCGTTCAGACCGTGGCCCTCGACCGGAGCTGGTGGAGCAGGCATGGCGGCACCGTCACGGTGTGGTCCGTGCGGGCGGCGCTCGTGGTGGCGCTGCTGGTCGTGTGGGAGCTGACCGCCGACCGGTGGTTCGACATCACCTTCACCAGCCGGCCGAGCGACATCTGGACCCGCCTGGCCGAGTGGCAGCAGGACGGGACGCTGTGGTCCAACACGTGGATCACCGTGCAGGAGATCGTGTACGGCTTCGTGGTCGGCGCGGTCGCCGGCGCGCTGACCGGCTTCCTGCTGGCCTCCGCGCCCGCCGTCTACCGGGTGCTCGACCCGTTCATCATGGCCCTGTACGCGATCCCGAAGGTGGCGCTGGCGCCGCTGTTCATCGTCTGGTTCGGCATCGGCATGAACATGAAGGTCCTGCTGGCCGGCGCGACCGTGTTCTTCCTGGTCTTCCTCAACACGGCAGCGGGCGTGCGCGAGGTGGACCGCGGCCTGATCGACGCCGTGCGCCTGATGGGCGGCGGCCGGCGCGAGATCATGGTCAAGGTGGTCGTCCCGTCGTCCATGACCGGGCTGCTGACCGGCCTCAAGGTCGCCGTCCCCTACGCGCTCATCGGCGCGGTGATCGGTGAGCTGGTGGCCTCCAACCGGGGGCTGGGCTACCTGATCAACGACGCGGCCGCGCAGTTCGACACCGCGGGGGTGTTCGCCACGCTCGCGGTCCTGAGCGTGATCGCCGCGCTGCTGAACCTGTTCGTCGGGCTGCTCGACCGCCGGGCCGGCCGCTGGAAGCCGATGGGGACGGACCGGTGAGGCGCCGGGCCCTGGCGATCCTCGCCGTCCTGGTCCTGGTGGCGAGCGGGTGCGCGCAGCGCAGCTCGACGACGCCGCCCGGCGTGCTGAACGTCGGCCAGATCAGCAACTCGATCGCGTTCTTCCCGCTCTTCGTCGCCGAGCAGAAGGGATATTTCACCCAGGAAGGCGTCAAGCTGGGCGACCGTCCCCGGCTCGGGACCGGCGCCAAGGTCGCCGCCGCGCTCAAGTCGGGCAGCATCGACCTGGGCGCCGGGGTGCTGACCGACGCACTCAACCTGGCCAGGATCGACGACAAGAGCCGGCTCGTGGCCAACCTCGTCGACCGCTACTACGTGGACGTCGTGGTCGGCTCCTCCTTCACCGCCGCCGCCGCGACCGACCCCCTCGACCAGCGCATCCGCGCACTACGCGGTACGAAGATCGGCATCACCGGTCCGGGCAGCGGCACCGAGGCGCTGGTGACGTACCTGTTCGCCAAGGTCGGCCTGAACTCGGCCACCGACTGCGAGCTGGTCAACCTGGGCAGCACCGCCGCGTCGGCGCTGGGCGCGCTCAAGGCGGGCCGGGTGGACGCGCTGGCCTTCTTCCAGCCGATCGCGCAGCAGGCCGCGGCGGCCGGCATCGGCACCCGCTACATCTCGCCCGCCGCCGGGGACGTGCCCGATCTGGTGCGGACGGCGCACGGCGTGGTGTTCACCACCCAGCGGATCATCGACAAGAAGCCCAAGGAGGTCGCCGCCTTCCAGCGTGCGATCCAGCGCGCCCAGCGCTACATCCACGAGGCCAGCGCGGCCGAGGTCACCACGATGCTGGCGGCCTACCTCAAGGGCATCGATCCGAAGGCGCTGACCGACCTGCCGGAGCTCATGCGGACCGAGATGCCGGAGGACATCGGCTTCGCCCGGGCCTCCTTCGACCGGGCCATCGCCTTCCACCGCGCCACCGGCCTGGTCAAGCACCTGCCCGCGTACGAGCAGATCGTCCCGCCCGAGCTGCGCGACCAGAGCTGAGCGGGACGGTCCCTGCCGAACGGCGGGTCACGACCACGCGTTGCGCTGGAAGGCGAGCTCCACCACCTGCGCGACCGCCCCGTCCGCGCAGGCCCGCGCCACCACGTCGGCGGCCGCCCGGACCTCGGGGTGGCCGCCGCCGACCGCCACCCCGAGCCCGGCCGCCGTGATCATGTCGAGATCGTTGGGGTTGTCGCCGATGGCCGCGACCTGCCCCGTGGGCACCCCGCGCGCCAGGGCCAACTCGCGCAGCGCGGTGCCCTTGGTGGCCTGCGCGAGCAGCACCTCCAGGTAGGTGGCCTCGGACCGGACCGTGACCGTCCCGGCGATGTCCAGGCTGGGGAGCCGGTCGCCGATCAGCATGCACTTCGTGATCCGGCCCTCCGGCAGGGCCGTCCAGTCGCCAGTTCTAGATGAGCAATTGATGAACAGTCAATACTTTGTCCTGACATTCGGTCCAATCGAGGAGCGGTTGCCCGGACGAGCTGAAGTAAGTATGTCTTGACAAACTGTTCATCAGATGTTCATCGTGGGTTACATGCGGGTGCCCGATCGGGGCCGAGGCGGCGCCCGTGATCGCGAGAGGCAAGAGGAGCGACGCCGGCATGAGGCGTACCGGGAAGATCATCTCTGTGGCGTTGCCGGCGACCGCCGTGGCCTGTGCCCCGTCCACCGCCGGCCGGCCTGCGGCGGCGCCCGCCACGGCGCTGCCCAGCGCTTCGCTCGACGCGAACTCCGATCTTCAAGCGCTGATCGCCGCTGCCGAGAAGGAGGGCAGCGTGCTGGTCTACGACAACGTCACGATCGACGCGGCGATGTACGAGGACGGCGGCGTGCTGGTCGGCCAGCTGATGCCGCGCGGCGTGACACGGACGTGGGTGCCCGCCGACCTGACGGAGCAGATCCCGGCCGAGAACCACAACCCCCTGCTCGCGCTGTCGAAGGCGACGATCTTCGCCTGCAACACCGAGCTCTCCCCCGGCGGCTGCCCGGTGAAGAACGTCTGGGACCTGACCGAGCCGGCGTGGGCCGGCAAGCTGGTGATGCAGGACCCGCTCGGCAAGCCGACCGTGCTGTCGTTCTTCACCCAGCTCGACGCGCACGGCAACGCGGGGCTGGAGCAGGCGTACCGGGCCAGGTACGGCAAGGCGCTGAAGACGGAGGACAAGAACGCCGCACACGAGTGGATCAAGCGGATCTCGCTCAACAAGCCGGTGCTGACCGGCTCGGACGAGGACATCTCCGCCGCCGTGGGCGCGCCGGACGCCACGGACCGGAAGATCGCGTTCATGTCGATCTCGAAGTTCCGCAACAACGAGGACAAGGGCTATCACCAGGCCGCGTGCGAGGGGATGACGCCGTTCGCCGGCTTCAGCTACCCCAAGTACGTCGCGATCGCCGCCAAGAGCAAGCACCCCAACGCGGCCAAACTGTACGTCCACTTCATCATGACCGAGGAGGGCGTCAAGCACGAGATCGGCGAGGGCGGCGTGTCGGCCAACAGCACGGTCAAGCCCCTGGTCACCCCGCCCGGACTGCCCGACTGGCAGGGCCGGCTCTTCCACACCGACCCCAAGGGCCTGCTCGGCGACCTGCAGAACCGCCAGGCGCTCTCCGACTTCTGGCGCGTCAACCGGGGCTGAGCGCGGCCCAGTCTTCCCGAGCAGGCCAGAACACCTATATGTCCTGTTATTTCGTAGTTAATCCGTTGTTACTTGCATGGCACCATCATCCCCGAGCGAGGAGACACGATGCGCCCCCTGTCCAGGCTGTTCCCGGCCGCTCTGACGTTCTTACTGATAGGAGGGCTGGCGGCGCCCGCGGCCGGCAGCGGCATCCCGTCGGTGGAGCCCGAGGTGGAGACCCCCGCCCTGTTCGACGACGACGCGGGCGGCAAGGCGAACGGCGACGACCCGGCGATCTGGGTGCACCCGTCCAGGTCCGGCCAGAGCGTGGTGATCGCCACCGCCAAGGAGGGCGGGCTCTTCGTCTACGACCTCGGCGGGCGGCAGCTCCAGCACGTCCCGGCGCCCGCCGCGCCCGGGGCCGAGGACGAGCCGGGCCGGTTCAACAACGTCGACGTCACCTACGGCTTCGACCGGCGGGACCTGGCGATCGTCTCCGACCGCGGGCGGGACACGCTGCGCATCTACGCCATCTCCGGCGGCCGGCTCACCGACGTGACCGACCCGGCCGCGCCGTTCGTCTTCAACGCCACGCAGGAGCAGGTCAACGACGCGGAGACCGCGTACGGGCTGGCCGCCTGGAAGGACTCGACCGGCACGTACGCGCTGGTCAGCCGCCGCCACAGGACCTCGGTCGGCCTGGTCAAGCTGCTCGCCAAGCCGGGCGGCAAGGTCGGCTACCAGCTCGTCAGGACGCTCGACCTGCCCGCGTCGTTCGCGTTGCCGAACGGCCAGACCTGGACCCCCTGCCTGGAGCCCGGCGAGCAGGCGCAGGTCGAGGGCATGGTCGTGGACCAGCAGCGGGACGTGCTCTACGCCGCCCAGGAGGACGTCGGCGTCTGGCGGATGCGGGCCGACCTCACCGGCCGGCCCGTGCTCATGGACAAGACACGCGAGTACGGCGTGCCCGGCACGTACGACCCGGAGACGGAGGAATGCACCCCGGGCGCGGACCCCGGCTACGGCGGCCGGCACCTGACCGCGGACGCCGAGGGACTCACGATCTACTACCGTGCGGACGGCAAGGGCTACCTGCTGGCCTCCAGCCAGGGCGACAGCACCTTCGCCGCCTACCGCCGCGAGGGCGGCAACGCCTACCTGGGCCAGTTCCGCGTCGCACCGGACGGCGACCAGGACGGCGACCTCGGCGGTGACCTCGACGGCGACCTCGGCGGCGACCTCGATGGGGCCGAGCACAGTGACGGCTCCGCCGTGCTCAACATCCCGGTGGGCGGCTTCGACGAGGGCCTCTTCGTCGTGCACGACGGCGAGAACACGCCGACCGTGCCGGACCGCGAGAACACCAACTTCAAGTTCGCGGACTGGGGGGACATCGCCGGCGAGCTGGACCTCGACGTGGACACGCGCGGCTGGGACCCGCGCGACTGACCCCGGCACCGCCCCCGCTGACGCGCCGCGTCAGCGGGGCCCCGCGTTCGAACGTCGCATCACAGGGTGGAGGTGAGCCCTTCCCCGATCTTCTTGAGCTCGTCGCTGACGGCATCGGCGCCCTCGAACTCCTGCGCGTACACAGGGCTGAACGTGATCTCGGCCCACTGCCTGTCGCCCATTCTGAGGAAGAGGGTCGGGGTGCCCTTCATGCCGTCCTCACCGACGTTCTGCACGACCAGGTAGCCGCTCCGTCCGCCGACGGTGACCTCCTCGCCGTCATCCTCGCCGCGATACGCCTGGATCTGGTCGTCGACCTCCTGGACGGCCTCCTCCTCGTACAGGTGAATCTGCACGCGATAGGAGCCCTCGTCGTCGCCCGCGTGGACGTACGTGGTCGAGTACCTGTCGCCGAGGTTCACCGACCGCTGGGACCACTGCAGCCCCTCGGGCAGGTACCCCACCTTGACATGCCCGAACTCCCTGCCGTCGCCCAGGTCCCCGAGGCCGGGCGGCTCGGTCCGCACGGGCGGGACGTCGTCGATGGCAGGCGGTTCCGGTGCCGCGGAGAGCGTGCTCTGCTCGCCGATGGGGCGCGCCGCGCCGGCGGTCAGGTAGGCGACGGACGGGGCGGCGACGACCACGGACGCGGCCACCGCCGCGGCCACCGCGGCCCTGACCCTCCTCCTCTTGTCCCGGTGGGAGCGCATCACCCGTCCCAGCAGGTCAGGCGCGGCGTGGAGGCTCGCCGTCTCGTCTGCCATGAGCCGGCGGATCTCGTCCTCAAGCGTGGGCATCCTTGATCGCTCCTTCCAGTATGTCCCGGCCGAGCGCCGTACGGAGCTTGGCCATGGCCTTCGACGCCTGGCTCTTGACCGTGCCGACCGCGCATCCGAGCACCTCGGCGGTCTGCGTCTCGGTGAGGTCCTCCCAGTAGCGCAACACGATCACCGCCCGCTGCCGGGGCGGCAGGGTGCGCAGCGCGTCCATGAGCACATGGAGCAGGTCGGGGTCGCTCGCATCGGCCGGCGTCTCCGGCGGGCTGTGCATGGGGATGATGCTGAAGATCGCCCGGCGGCGGGCGCGGCTGATGGCGGCGTTGATGATGACGCGCCGCACGTAGGGCTCGGGGTTGTCGTGGCAGGCCACCCGGTCCCAGTTCCGGTAGGTGCGCTCGAGTGCTGTCTGCAGCAGGTCCTCGGCCTCGGTCTTGTCGCCGCAGGCGAGATAGGCGACCCGCAGCAGGCTCGTGGCACGCGCGGCCACGAAGGCGCCGAAGTCATGTTCACCGCCGCTCACGGCTGTCTGTCCGATTTCACGCCTCCTAATACGCCTCGGCCTTCGCAACCGTTGCCCTCCCGCGCAGAATAGTTTTGCGGGCAACCCTTGGAGCGGCCCAGGCGTATGGATGGTCGTGACTTCCCATCGATGGAGCAATCTGATGAGTTTCCCGGCCGCCCCGGCCAACCGGCTGACCGTTCTCGGCGTCGCCGTGGCCCTGGGCGTTACCGTCCTGAGCGCGCCGCCGGCCGTCGCGGCGGCTCCCCCCGAGGGGGCCTACTGGCACAGCAGGACGGTGGCGACGTCCACCCATCCCTGGCGATTCGGCACCAAGGCGCACCCCTATTCGCTGGTTCAGCAGGAGATCACGGAACGGTGGAGCGCCCCTGCCGGCGGGGCCTGGTTCGGATACCGGGAGCTGGCGACGCTGCCGGGGACCGCTGCCGACAAGAAGGCGTGGCGGCGCGACGGCTCCCCGTCCAAGTGGAGCGAGTCGATCGACGGCAAGACCGTCAAGCTGTCCGCCCATCCCGCCGAAGGCCGCGTGGGTCCCGTGCCGGGCGAATCGAACCGGTTCTGGTTCGCGCAGCAGTGGCTGACGTACGACGAGGTCCAGCGCCTGCCTGCCGACCCGGATCGGCTGAAGGACTGGCTCACCAAGGCGGGCCAGGCCAGCCGGGAGAGCGACCTCCCCGGCTGGCTCCGGTACACCCTGCCCGAGCTGCTGTACGACGTCCCCGCCCCGAAGGAGGTCCGTACCGCGGCCTACCGGGCCCTGCTGACGCTGCCGGGCGTCCGCGCCGGAGGCGCCGCGAAGGACGGCCTGGGCAGGTCGGGCGCCGCCGTCGTGATCGACAGCTCGACCGGGAGGGGGAAGCAGGTCACCGTGTTCAGGGAGAGGCTGACGGTCGACACCGACAGGATGGTGCTGCTGTCACGGGACCGGAAGGCCACGGTCGACGGCAAGGCGTTCCCGGAGATGTCCACCGACGAGACGCTGATCCAGGTCGGCTGGACCGACTCCCCGCCTGCCGTACCGGCTCTGCCCTGACGGGCGCTTGCGTGCGGCGTTCTGGTGTCGCGGCTCGTCGTGGCAGGCGTTCAGGCCATGGGACTGCCGAGCCTCATGCTTCTGGTTCCGGCCGCGGTGATGCAGGTGTCACCAGCACCTGGAAGAGCGATTCGATTCACCGGGCGAGCTCCTGCGGCTGTCCCTGGGTCAGTGCCGTGGTGCCCGGAACGCTGCGCATGAGCCACACCCCCGCCTGCAGGGAGAGCATCAGCGGAGAGACGTGGGAGGACATCGAACGCAACGCGATCGAGGAGCTGGTGCCCAACGACGCCGGCCGGATGGGCCGTCCCGAGGAGATCGCCGCCGCCGTCCTCTACCTCAGCGGTCCGCTCGCCGACTACGTCACGGGTACCACGCTGCGGGTGGACGGCGGCACCATCCGCGGCGTCCACTGATCGCCGGCGCGCGATGGGGTCGACGACGACGTCGGCGAAATTCACCGCCCGCGAGGTGACTTATGCATCTGTGCGCCGGCGAGCCCATGGCACAAGGTAATGCCATGACTGCCACCCGAAAACTCATAGTCCAGCAGTGGGTCACCGTCGACAACATCGCCGCGGAGGAGGACGGCGGGCTCAGCTACGTGTCGGGAGAGCCCTTTTCCGACGCCACCAACCCGGGGTTCAAGGCGACCATGATGGGGTTCGTCGACGCGGTCGACACGCTCATTCTCGGCGCGAACACCTACGCCCAGTCCAAGGGCTACTGGCCGTACGCCGAGGAGCAGGGCGAGTACGGCAAGAAGCTCAACGACCTCACCAAGTTCGTCGCCTCGTCGAAGCTGGATGAGGCCCCCTGGGGCGACTTCCCCGCCGCGACCGTGACACGCGACCCGGTCGCCACCATCCGCGAGCTCAAGGAGCAGAGCGGCAAGGACATCTGGCTGTGGGGAAGCCTGAAGCTCATGCGCTCCCTGCTGGCCGCCGGCGTCGTCGACGAGATCACCCTGCTCGTCTGCCCGGCGGCACGCGGCAAGGGAACCCGCATTTTCGAGGATCGGCACGACCTGAAGCTGATCGAGGGCACCGCGTTCGAGAACGGCGTGGCGATCCTGCGCTACGAGATCACGAACTAAGCGGAAATGCCGGCTTCGGCGGGAATCTGACCGGGGTGACCACCTCAGCCGCCGCGGACCCTCAAGCGGCGGCGAGGCGGCCACCCCGGCCTCCCCGCACAGGCTGCTTTCAGCGCAGGTCGAGCAGCATCACGTCATGGAGGTCCGCGCCTGTCCCCCATGGCCGCGCCTCGCCGATCTTGCGGTATCCCCACGCCCGGTAGGCGGCCGGCGCCGCCCTGCCGCCCGGGTGGACGTTCAGCAACACCCGCTCGGCCGGGATGCCGTCGAGCAGCCTCTCGTGCAGACGCCGCGCGATGCCCTGCCCGCGCCACGGCCCGCGCACGGCGAGCTCCATCAGCCCGAAGGTGCGCTGCCCGTCCTCCCGCCGCATGTCGTCGGGCACCGGCTCGGTCAGCTCGTCCCACCAGCCCGCGCCGGGGTCGAGCGGGAAGCCGTACGCCATGCCGACCGGCTCGCCGTCCCCGGTACGGGCCAGGGCAGCGCGGAAGCCGTGCTTGCGTGCCTGGAAGGGGAAACGGCGGAAGGCGGCGGCGACGTCGTCCTCGGTCTCGTCGTAGGGAGGCTCGGCGAACGCTTCGGCATAGATCACCCTGAACACGTCCTCGGCCTGCGCCGCGGCTGATCCGTCCATGCGCTCGATCGCGATGGTCCCCTGCTGCGTCATGTGCTGCCCCCTCGGATGGTCACCGCTGGGACGCAACTTTAGGACCCACCACACGGACCCGAGAGGGCTGCAGTGGCCTATTGAACGGTGGCGCCGACGCCGGTTTGACGTTGACGCTGCGTCAACTTCTAGCATCGGGGCCATGTCCATCACCGTTCTTGACACCTACTCCGCCATGCGGCGGATCCTGCTGGCCCCGGTCGCGGACCGCGTTGACCTGCTGCGTTCGATGCTGGAGGCCAACAGGGGCATGTACCGCTACAACCCCGGCGAGGTCGACCTGGTGGCCGTGCACCTCGAAACGTCCGGGTTCCCCATCGACCGCGACGAGGAGCGTTGCCTCGACGCGCTCGAAACCCTGGCGGCGGCCGGGGCCTGGGAGCGGATGCAGCGCGCGCTCGACGACGCTCTCGCCGTGCTGCTGGAGGCGACGCCCGGGCTGGAGGTTCCCGACATCACCGTGCTGTTCGTCCTCGGCGATCCGGGTGACGAACACTTCATGGGTCCCTGCAAGGGATTGACCGGGTTCGGCGGCATCTCGGGCCACATCGCCATCACGTTCTGGCCCTTCCCCGAGAACGTGGAGCGGCTGGAGGCCACCGCCGTGCACGAGCTCAACCACAACCTGCGGTGGGGTCCGGGCGGGATCGTCTGGGACCCGATGACCGTCACGGTCGGCGATCACATCGTCGGCGAGGGCCTGGCCGACGCCTTCGCCCGCCAGCTCTACGGCGACGAGCTCGGCCCCGCCCGCATCGGCGTGCCGCACCTGCACGACGACGAGGTCTTCGCCAAGGTGCTCACCGGGCTCGACGTGACAGGCATGGAGAACTTCACCGCCTGGGTGCACGGCGACCCCAGCGCCGAGCGCTTCGGCCTCACCCCGGTGGGGCTGCCGATGGGCGCCGGTTACGCCGCGGGCAACCGGCTGGTCGACACCTACCTGGCGGCGACCGGGCAGACGGCGGCGCAGGCCCTGCACGCCGACAGCTCGGAGATCATCGCGACCACGCTCCGCCGCGGGTGACACTGGAACGATGGAGTGGACGATCCAGGAGCTCGCGGCGAGGGCCGGCATCACCAGCCGTACCCTGCGTCACTACGACCGCGTCGGGCTCTTGGCCCCGTCCAGGATCGGCGCGAACGGGTACCGCTACTACAACGCCGCCGCGGTCGCCCGGCTCCAGCGGATCCTGCTCATGCGCCGGCTCGGCATGGGCCTGCCGGCCATCGCCGAGGTTCTGGCCGACGAGGTGGACACGTGTGACGGGCTCAGCGCCCACATCGCCGCGCTGGAAGAGGAACGGGACCGCATCGAACGGCAGATCCGGTCCGTACGTCACACGCTCGAAGCCCTGCAGGCGGGGATCGAACCGCGAATGGACGTCATGCTGGCGGGGTTCAACGACGACTACAAGGACGAGGTGATCTCACGCTGGGGCGAGCGCGCGTTCCAGGTGAGCAACGACTGGTGGCACGGCAAGACCCTTGACCAGCAGCGGGCCTGGAAGCAGGACACCGAGGACCTTGTCGCCGCATGGGTCGCCGCGGCGAAGGGCGGGGTCTCTCCGACCTCGGAGCACGCTCAGTCGCTGGCCGCCCGGCACGTCCGGTGGCTGAGCCAGATCCCGGGCACCCCCACGGCGGAGGGCGACCGGGAGCGCTCCATCGAGATGGTGAAAGGCGTGGGGGACATGTTCGTCGACGACTCCCGCTTCGCCGGCATGTACGACGACGCCGCGGGGGCGAGGTTCGTCCGCGACGCACTGCAGGCGTACGCCCGGACCCGGATGTAGGTCCCCACCGCTGCTGCTGGCCGGGGTCGTCGCGGCGGGGGGCGCACCCGCGGGCCGAGCTGGCGGGCGTGGGTGCGGCGCCCGAGGCGTCCTGGGCGTTCTCTGACTGGCTGGCCGGGCTCACCAGGCTCAGAGCCGCCAGGATCGCCGACCCGGGCGTGGCCGGCGCCGACGACCTGTTCGCCGCCCTCTTCGAGTTTCCCGTACGCGTCGGAGCGCAGCTCGGCGGCGCGGAGCCCGGGACCATGGAGACCCTCAACCGCAAGGTGTACTACTGGACCTACCAGGAGGCCCGCCGCGCCTCGCTGGAGGCGGCGCTGCAACTGTTCGGCTGCCAGGCTCTCCACCCGCGCCGCTTGGGACGCCGTCAGCGTTCCCCGTCATCCCGCCGAGCCCGCCTGCGCCTGACGCAGCGGGAGCCCTGGCCGGCCGGCCGAGCTCAGCGAGCCCGGCCGGTCCGGTTCGTGCCCTAGCTGGTGCGCGACCCGCTCTGCCCGCCGCAGAACACCTCGTCGACCAGCCGCTGCGTCGCCTTCTGGAACTCCGCGCCCAGAGACAGCGCCGCGTCGTCGGCATAGTTCAGCGAGGCGGTCAGGGTCTTGCCGCCGTCAGGCGTGCTGTACATCAGCGCCCCGTGGCCCGCCATGCCGCCGTTGTGGGAGATGACGGTGCCGCCGCCGTCCGTGTCCACCACGAACACCCCCAGGCCGTAGCCCATGTTCGGGATGCCCGTCGGGTACGGGGTGCACATCTCGGCCAGCAGCGGGGCCGGCAGGAGCTTGCCGCCCACCAGCGCGGAGATGAACGTGTGCAGGTCGCGGGTGGTCGAGATCATGTCGCCGCCGCTGGAGATCCAGGAGGGGTTCTGGCGGGTGACGTCGACCGTCTTCTGCTCGCCGTCCTCCTCGTACCGGTAGTAGGCGTGGGCGTACGGTTCGGGGATCTCCGTCTGGGTGGTCGGCGCCACGGTGCCCGTCAGCCCGAGCGGCCCCAGGATCAGCCGCCGCATCTCCTCGGGGAACGGGCGGCCGCTGACCTTCTCGATCAGCAGCCTGGCCAGCACATAGTTGGTGTTGGCGTAGCTCCACCTCGTCCCCGGCTCGAACCGCGCCGGCTTGGACAACGCCAGCTCCACCAGCTCCTGCGGCAGGTAGGTCTTGAACCGGTTGTCCACCCACTCCTTGCCCGCGGTGGTCGCGAGGATCCCCGGCACGTACGTCCCGTCGGGGTCGTAATCGCCGGTGAAGTTGAACACCCCGCTGGTGTGCTGCAGCAGCATCCGCACCGTGATCCGCGCGTCCAGCCCGAACCCGGGCAGGTAGTCCGCAGCCGGAGTGTCCAGCTCGATCTTGCCTTCGGCCACCAACTGCAGTACCACGGTCGCGGTGAAGGTCTTGGCGTTGCTGCCGATCCGGATATGTCCGTCGATCGGCGGCTTGGCGCTCTCTCCCAGCTTGCTCACCCCGGCGCTGCCGGTCCACTCACCTCGCTCGTCGTGCACGCGCAGCGTCATTCCGGTGAAACCGGATTCGACGATCTCCTCGATGGCCTTCTGCAGCTCCGGGCGATCCTGGTCGGACATGGTGGTGTGCTCCTTCAAATCTGGTACGAAATCAATGAACGGCCCGATGGTGGAATGCGGTCCTGCTGGTACCGGGTGCCGTCCTGCGCAACTCCGGCCGCAATCGCTGAGCCGTTCCTGGCATCCACCATCGCCGACCGGGCTGATACCGGCCTGTTGCCGTCCTGACGCGGCCGCTGACATGTGGGCATGACCCGTGACGAGCTGGAGTCGCGCAGGACGGCAGGCCCATCAAGCGGCGTCGAGAGCTTCGGTGATCTTGCGGGCCATCTCGGCCAGGGTCGGACTGGGCCGGTCCTGGGTGGCGGCGTCGATGGCGACGATGACGGTGCTGCGGAAGTTGCCGGCCTCAGCCGGGTCCTGCTGCTTGAGCAGGCTCATGGCTGCCGTCAGGGCCGGCAGCACCTGGTCGGCGAGGTCGGCCACCGACTTGCCGTACTTCACGCCCGTGGGCGCCTTGGTGAGCACGTGCCCGACCGGGCCGGTGGCGGAGCTCAGGGCGATGATGGCCTGGGTGGCGACCTTGTGAGCCGAGCCGGCGGCACCGGCGGCGGACATCAGCCAGACGGCGCCCCAGGCGGCGACGCGGAGGGTGTGCTTGTCCTGGTCGGAGAGGGTGAGGGTGAGGGACATGGGGGTGTGCTCCTTATGAAAGTCAATGGACGTTGCCCGCTGGCATCTCGATGGCTCATGCTGGGCCACCGAAAATCAGAACGGCACGGTTCGTGCCGTATCGGAACGCGTTCAGTCTGAATGTTGTCCTTCATGGTTGTCAACACGGCACGTGCCGTTTTAGTAGAGTGGCGGCATGTCCACCAGCCAGCCCGAGCGCGCCGTCGCCCGCACCCAAGTGATCATGCAGTCCACGCTCGCCCTCGCCCAGGAGAGCGGCTATGCCAAGCTGAGCATCGAAGCGGTCGCCGCGCGCGCCGGCGTCGGCAAGCACACGATCTACCGCCGCTGGCCCTCGAAAGGCCTGTTGTTCCTCGACTCGCTGCTGTCGCTGAACGAGCCCGTCCTCGACTTTCCCGACACCGGCGACGTCCTGGCCGACCTGCGGCAGCAGACCTACGCGGCGGTGGACCTGCTGGCCAATCCCCCGTGGGGCCCGCTCTACCAGTCCCTGGTGGGCGAGGCCCAGCATGATCCCGCGGTCGCCGCCGGCCTCAGCGAACGCTTCATCCGCCCGCAGACGGACAGGACCGTCGCCCGGCTCAAGTCAGCCCAGGACCAGGGGCAGGTCGCGCCCGACTTCGATCTCGACCTGGTCATGGCCATCCTGTCCGGGCCTCTGTACTTCAGGCTCCTGATCACTCAGGAGCCCATGACCCACGACTATGTCGATCGCATCTTCGAGGCCCTCTTCGCCGGCCTGAGCCCGAGGGGTTGACTGGATCTTCCCCAGGACCTTCCTGCCGCGGGGTGGGGCGGGCCGCTGGTGATCACGTTGGTGGGGTCACCTTCTGGTGAGCGATCGCCTCCACCCCTGTCGTGTCAGGGTCACCCAGGAACCACTGACCCACGAGTATGTCGACCGGATACTGGACGCCCTCTTCGCCGGGACGGGGCCCGGCCCCGTACGCGCCCATCCCGCGCCTCACCGAGCTGGGCGCCCGCATGGACCGCCGGGTCAAGCAGCGGGCCGCCGCCGCGGGCGAGCTGACACCGCGAGGCGTTTTCACCGCCGTCGCGGCCCTTCCCTCCGACGAGCAGAGCCGCCTGGACCGCCTACTACACCGCCGCCCTCACCGACCCGGCGCTCGCCGCCGTCGGGCTCACCCCGCCCGACGCACTGGAAAACTTCCTCACCGTACGGCTGACCGCCGCGCAGCAGGCCGGGGACGAGGGGCCTGGCCGAGCGTGTCGTCGCCGTCGGCGGGCAAGGCGGTGCCGCGGGCTTTGGGCGCTCTGCGGCTCACCAGACAGTGATGAGTCATCCGCTCGGCTGCCGAAGGGGTGGGCGTTGATCTCTCCTCGTGACGCGCATGCGCAGGTCTTTGGGGCGCAGGGTGGCGGAGGCGGCTGCTTTGGGGCGTCGTGGTGGAGCGGTGAACTCCCAGGCGTCGGTGAGGGTGGCCAGGGTGAGGACCGCTTCGGTGACGGCGAAGTCGGCGGCCATGCATTTGCGGGCGCCCGCCATGAACGGGATGAAGGCCTCCAGCGGCCGGCTCGGGTCGGGGTCGGCCCACCGGTCGGGGTCGAAACGGTCGGGATCCGGATAGATGTCGGGGCGGTGCTGTATCAGGTACGGGCTGATGAGCAGGTGGGATCCGCTCGCGATGGGATGGCCGCCCAGCTTCGTATCCGCGGTGGCGACCCGGGTGGTGATCCACAACCCTGGATACATGCGCAGGGTCTCGTTGATGATCGAGGTGGTCAGTTTCAGATCTGGCAGGTGTTCCCACCGCGCGGGCGCACCGGCGAGGACTTCGGCCGTCTCGGCTCGCAGCCGCGCCATGACCTCGGGGTGCTGTACGGCCAGGCAGAGCGCCCAGGCCATGGCTTCGGCCGTCGTCTCCATGCCGGCCAGGAGGAACGACGTGGCCTGGTCGAGGATGTCGGCGTCGGACAGGGGCCCGTCGGCCCAGTCGTCGGCTGTCAGGATGCCGAGCAGCGTCTCGGGACCGGAGGCGCCGGCGGGCCGGCGGCGGTCCTCGTCGATGAGCCGTTGGACGATTTCCCGGATGGTGGAGTTGGCCCGGTGGTATCGGAGGTTGCGAGGGGTGGGCAGCTTGTCCAGCGGAGCCGGCAGGAACATCCGGGCGTGCATGCCCGCGGTGATGTCGTCGATGCCGCGGCTGATCTGCTCGATCTCCCGATCGGACAGGTCGGTCCCGAAGATCGACCTGGTCAGGACCCGGACGGTGATCTTCTTGGTCTCCGTCATGACGTCGATGATCTGGCCGTCGAGCCAGGTGCGGGTGACCGCGCTGATCTGATCGGTCATCGTCCGCGTGTACTGCGGGAGCCTCGTGGCATGGAACGCGGGCTGAAGCCGCCGGCGCTGCTGACGGTGCTGACTGTGCGGACAGGTGGAGAGGCTGTCGCCCAGGAACTCGCGCGCCCGCTCGTAGGTGGGCCCGCCTTTGTCGAACAGCCGGTCGTTGAGGAGGACCTGCCGGATCAGCGCGGGGTCGCAGAGCACCAGGGCCGTGATCGGCCCGAGCCGGACCCTGACGATGTCTCCGTGCGGTGCCAGGGTCCGGAGGAAGCCGAGGGGATTGCGGATGATGGAGTGGGCGTGGCCTGCGAGGGGCAGCGCTCCGGGCGCCAGGGGGATCATGCGCCCAGCTCCTCCAGGTAGCCGAGGCGTCCGGCCGGAATCGCGTACTCGGGCGAGTAGCGTCCTGAGCGCCGGTGCCAGTCGTAGGCTCCGCGGATGAGCGCGCGGATCCCGTCGTCGCGATATTCGTCCGCGGTGGCGCGTTCGGCGGCGGACAGGCCGCAGGAGTCGTAGACCTCCGGCAGGCGGTCCTCGAGGATCAGGAACTGTTCGATGCGGGTCCGCACCTCGTCCTGCAGGTACGCGACGCAGCGCGGGACGGGCCAGCCTCGCTCTCGCTGGATGACCAGGACGATGTTGTTCTGCTCCCCGCGGGCCTCTTCCTTCTCCAGCGAGGCGATGTCGTTGTCGATCAGGTTGGTGTCGATGGCGATCCGCAGCATCGCGGTGATGACGGCGCTGCCGAAGAGGCCCTGGTGCACTTCGTAGTGGCCGGCTCTTTCCGCGAGGTCGAGGGTGGGCATCGCCCCGATGGTGTGGCGGCGCATGGTCAGGTACTCGGCCATCGAGGCGCAGGGCGCGTGATGGTGGCGGCTGGCGGCCTCGTCCACGTAGCCGGAAAGGTAACCGCGCCACGTCCGGGCGGCCCTCGCGCACCACGCCTGCGACATTCCCTGGCGGGTCCGGCGCCAGACGTCGGAGAATCCGTGCGCGATGGCCGGGGCGTCAGCGGGCAGTGGCCCGTCGAGCGCGGCGGCCACGGCGTCGGTGAGAGCGCGCGCCGCCCTGGGGTCTTCACCGCGCGGGCCGTCGAACAGGTCGTCGAACAGGAAGAAGAACGTCATTAAGTCGACGCCCAGGTCCGCGTCCGGTCCGGTGGCGGACGGGTAGAAGCGGGCGGCCAGGTCGGCGTAGTCGGCCTGGAGGTGGCGCTGCTCGGCGGCTTCGGAGCTGATGAGGCCGATCGCACGGGGCCAGGCGAGGTGCTGGGCTTTGGTTCGTTCGTAGTCCCGGCTGCGACGGGACGGGATCGGCATGAAGAATTCGACGTCCTGAGGCATGCCTTGCCCTCTCCTGGAATGGTCGCCCGTCCCTCGGGCGCGGCTCGGCGAAGTCGTCGTGCAGGGTGATCAGGCCAGGCCGGCCGGAGCGGCCCTCTGCTGGACGGTCCTGGTCGTACCGCGCGGTGCGGGCGTGAAGGCGATCGGGAGCCGCGCGAGATTGCGGGTGAAGATGCCTTTCTCGGTCAGGTCGGCGCCTTCGGCGAGACGGAGATCGGGGAGCGCGTCGAGCAGCCGGTTGACGGCGATGTCGACGGTGATCCGGGCGATGTGCGCGCCCAGGCAGTAGTGCCGCCCCCGGCCGAAGTGCACGATGGAGCCGCCCGGAGTGAAGTCTCGGGCCGGGTCGATCTCCGCACGGTAGGGGTTGAAGACGTCGGGCTCGTCGAACCGGGCGGGGTCCCGTTGGGCGGCCGCGACCATGCAGGCGACGGTCGACCCGGCGGGGATGTGCCCGCCGGGCAGGTCCACGTCCGCTGCGGTGAAGCGCAGGAGCATGTGGACCGGCGGGTTCAGCCGGGTCGCCTCCAGGTGCATCCGATCGATCAGGCTTCTGTCGTGCAGTGCGGCCTGGAGGTGTTCGGGACGGAGGAGCAGCTCTTTCAGCGTGTAGACGATCGTGGCGCTCGTCCCGTCCCCGTTCGCCGCGATGAGGGTCGAGCAGTGCGCCTGGATCTGCTGATCGTTGAGCGGGACGCCGTCGATCTCCGCGTTGCAGAAGGCCGACAGCAGGTCGTCGCGGGGACGTGCCCGCCGATCCTCGATGAGGGGGCGCAGATAGTCGGCCATCTCCGCCCTGGCGGCCAGCCCGGCAGCGGTGACGGCGGGGTCGTTCGCGAAGTTGGACATGAACGCGTTGATGTTCACGAACCAGCGCCGGAACCTCGACCGGTTCTGCTCGGGCAGGCCGAGCAGCGTGGACACCACCTCGGCGGGCATCACGTCCGCGTAGTCCGTACGCAGGTCCGCCCGGCCACGGTCCAGGAAAGCCTCGATGAGCCCGGCCGACATGCGCTCGATCTCGGGGACGATCCACTCACGGAAGTTCGATCCGCGCAGCGGGGCGCCCATCAGCTTCCGGTAGCAGGCGTGCTCCTCCCCGTCCATCTGCACGATCGTCCGCCCGCCCGCGACCGGTTCGAGCTGCCAGGCGTAGATCTCGTTGGTGAACGGCGGCTCCTGCAGCACCCGGGTCACCTCGGCGTGACGGCTGATGAGGTGGTAGCCGGTGGCCGGGTGGCGGTAGACCGGGAAGGAGGCGAGCATCTCCCGGTAGAAGGGATAGGGATCAGCCGCGTACTCAGCGGAGAGGATGTCGGGGCCGGTCATCTGCGTCACCTCGCGTACTCGGCTCATTCGAGCGTCAGCGAAGCAAGATCACTCGAAGGGGCCGAACAGCCAGTTGCCGCGAGCTTCGGGATCGTTGCTCGTCCAGTATTCGAGCGTCGCGGCGCGGATCTCGTCATGGCTGATCACGCCGTTTCCGTCGCGATCCATCTTCGCGAAGCCGGTGGCGATCTCCCCCGCGGTGAGCGGGAACAGGGATCCGTACATCCTGATGTACTCGTCCTTCTTGATGACGTGATCGCCGTTGGTGTCGGCCACGGCGAACCAGCACCTGCCGATATTGATCATGTCGGACAGGAACGCCTCCCGGTCGGTGTCGAGGGCGGAGGTGATCGCGGACGTGAATCCCTCGCCGGTGAGCGTCCCGTCGGCGGCCGACCTCTTCACGAGATAGCGATCCCAGAACGTGGTGAACGATTCCTCAAGGTCCTCGATCTTCGAGGCGGGAGCGCCAGGGAACGTGGCCGCCTGGTGGTGGGCCAGGCCGGCGAAGTAGCTCCGGTCGATCGGGGCGGACTTGTCGTTCCCCTGGAACAGGGTGAAAGCCCTCTGCAGTTTGCGGTCGAGGACGTCGGGCATGCGGTTGCTCCTTCGTCGCGGGGGCGGTGCCTTCACCGCCTCCCGGGGACCTCTTGCTTGCCTAACTGACAGTAGTTTTATGACTGCAATCTGTGACATAGCTTGAAGGTGAGGCGACCCTGGCCACACGACACGGAATTGGCATCACCTGTCACACGCCAGGAGCGCCGGCGCTGTCCGGCATCACGGTGTCCAGCGTGCGCGAAGCACCCCGTCGGGGTCGGGTAGCACGGCGGCCATCAGTGGCCGGCGCTCGTCGTCCAGGCAGGAGACGGCCAGCACCGCGCGTGCGCCGGTCAGGAGGGCGGTCAGCGCCGGATCGTGCGCGTCATCGACCGTCAGGCTGCTGATGTGCCCCTGCGCGCTCTGCCAGACGATTTCGCAGAGGCCCTCATCGGGCAGGGCGGCAAGCGTCGCGTCCACGTCGGCCGACAGGTCAGGCCAGACCAGCAGCCTGGCCCGGGGAGCGAGCCGGGCCCGTAGCGTGGCGACCTCGCCGGGGGTCGCGAGCCGGTGCCAGCGTGCGGCGTTGTGGACGTGGCCCTCCTCCAGCACCACTGCGCCGCGCCGGCTGATGAGCGACTCCAGGTCGGCCCAGAACGCCGCGTCGGCCGGGCGTCGCCGCGCAGGATCGTCCTCATCGAGCTCCGGCTCGTACGGTGACCGGTCGATGGGCTCGGCGAAGAGGCCCCGCCGGTGGGCGAGTGTCACCGCGTGCGGGCACGGCAGTGCGCTGCCCACGAAGACGTACTGGTCGTGACCGACGTGGACGAAGAATCGGTCTTCGGCCTCGAGGCGGCACCAGGCGCCGTTGTCGCGCAGCATCGCCCGTACCAGCTCCAGGGCGACGGCGACGGGCACCTGCGCGCCGTCGTGGTAGCCGGTCAGGTCGGGCGGGAACAGACCGGCCAGGCCGTGGCCCTCGATCGGGGGTTCGACCCCGAAGGTGACCAAGCCCGTCACCTCCGGATCCCGGATCGTGAGGCAGGTGACGCCGCTCTCCTCGGCGAAAGCGGCCACCGCCGCCAGGTAGGCCGCCTCGACCGGGCCGTGATCGCTGCACACGTCCTCAGCGCCGACGTAGTGGCCGTGCTCGTCGCGGTCCGCCGGGTCGTACTTCGTGATCCGGTGGACGTACGAGAAGGCGGTCAGGGGCGCCTCGGAACCGGTCGTGGAGACGTTCATCGCATCATCCTGGCGACTGTCTGGAGTGCCGGCCAGCGATTATCGCGAGCGTCAGGCAGGCTTCGGCGTCGACCACTGCACCCGGCTGGAACAGGGCCGCACCACCGGCGTCTCCGATGCCGCGCTGGCCTGGAACCCGCTCACCGCCGCCCACCCCACGACAAGCGCCTGACCGCCCGGCTCGTCCGCCGCCCAGGCGCTGCGGTTCCTCCAGGCCTGGACGCCCGAGCGTGACCTGAGATCGCCCCCTGGATGACCTTGCTCCACCGCCGAACGGCGCTCAGGCGTAACGTCCGGAATCGCCCCGTGAAGCGGAAATTGTCTCGCCGGTGGCCGGGTGCGTTGGCTAGATTCGGTAGTCGTGGCGCAACCCCTCGAGATCGCGTGTGACGAGTCCGGCGCGGAGGGCGAGAAACTCGTCGGCGGCAACACCGACGTCTTCGCGCACGCGGGCGTGGGGATGGATCCGGCGGCCGCGGCGGACTGCATCGCGGAGCTGCGGGCGCGGGCGCCGTCCCTCGCCTCCGAGTACAAAGCGGGCCACATCCTGCGCGAGAGGCATCTGACGACGCTCAGGTGGCTGCTCGGGCCGGCCGGTCCCGTGCTCGGCAACGCCCACGTGTTCCTGGCCGACAAGCCCTTCTTCGCCGTCGGCAAGGTCGCCGAGCTGCTCGCCGAAGGCGACGGAGAAGCCGGCGGCCTGCCCGGCATCGGGCTGCGCGCGGACCCGGAGGTCAGGGCCACGGCCGTGGACCTCTACCGCGAGGGCCCGGCGGCGTTCGGCGCCGAGCGGTGGACGGCGTTCCTCGACTCCTTCAACTACCTGCTGCGCGCCAAGAACGGGCAAGGGATCACCACGTCCGTCGAGGACGCCTTCCGGCTGGTCGGCGACCTGCGCGGCGCGGGCGGCCGGGCGGGCGCGATCGTGGAGCGGCTGTGGCGGGCCAGGGCACGGGTCGAGTCGTTCCGCGAACGGCTCCTGGCCGACCCGCACGTCTTCCCGGCCCTCGACCCGCTCATCCCGGGCATCGTCAGCACCGTCGCCTACTGGGGCCGGGGCGGCCGGCCCGTCTCCGTGATCCACGACCGGCAGACGACGCTGACCGACGAGCGCATCGCGCAGCTGCGGGAGCTGCTCAGCGAGCGCCGGCTGGCCGGGCTGCGGCTGATCGAGTCGCGCCTGGACGCCAGGGTGCAGGTCGGCGACGTCATGGCGGGGGTGGCCCGCAAGATCGCCTCGGACGAGCTCGCCGGGCGCGGGGATCCGCAGCTCACGGCGCTGCTGCGGCCGTACGTGGACGCGCGCTCCATCTGGGGCGACGACCGGAGCTGGGCGCTGCTGGGCCGACGCCCGGACGAGGTCATGTCGCGGTAAATACGCCGCCCCCGCCAGTATCGCCACAAAACGTGACTATAGAGTGACGTATTGTGAACGAAACGAAGCGTGTTGAAATCAGCTGGCCTGGCCTCGACATCACCGTGGCCGCCGAACTCGACCAGCGCAACCCCGCACTGGCCCAGTGCCTGTGGGACGCGCTGCCTTACCGCAGCCTGCAAGGACATGCCCTGGTGGCCGGGTACCACCTGTACCACCTCGCCCCGGTTCATACGCTGCTGCACACTCCCGCGGAGTACAAGGTGGACCGGCGCACCGTGCCCGACGGCACCCTGTTCTGCTCCCGTTTGCAGCACCTGGGCATCAAGTACGGGGAGCTCACGGAGCCCATGACCGCCACCCCGATCGGCCAGGTCGTCGAAGACGACCTCGACGCCCTGACCCAGGCCGGCCGGGACGTGTGGAACGCCGTGTACACCACCAAGCAGCCGGTGATCGCCGAGGTGCGCCGCGCGGGCGAGGCCGGCGGCCACGTGCTGCCCCGGCTGCCCATCGGCGACCCGCAGCTCAACGCGCTGGCCGCCGACGTGCACGCCGAGACCGAGCGCATCTGGCTCGACCCGCCGCGCGAGCTCGTCGACCTGCACCAGGGCCGCATCCCCTCGGGGGCGGGCAGCTACGAGACGGTCCTGACGACGCTGCTGTTCGTCAACGGCGAGACGCGCCCGCTCGGCTACAGCTGCTACGGCGGCCTCGTCCGCGCCGCGCTGGACGGCATGCCGATGCCGTGGCTGCGCCAGATGACCCGCCAGCTCGCGCACACGCCTGCGGAGTTCCTCGGCTACTGCGGCCTGGACACCCTGTGGGGCTTCACGCAGCGGCTGCTGGACGGGCTGGAGCGGCTCGACTGCCATGAGGACTTCGTCGCGGTCATGGCGCACATGGCGCTCTACTGCAACTGCCTGGGCGGCTGGAACCTGCACCTGTTCCCTTGGGAGGCGGGCGAGAGCCTGCGCCGCACCACGGAGCCGGCGTGAGCGGCTCGCGCGTGGTGGTCGTCGGCGGCGGCGTGATCGGGCTGTCGATCGCCTTCCACCTGGCGGAGGCCGGCGTCGAGACCACGCTGCTGGAGCGGGGCGAGCTCGGCTCCGGCGCCTCGCGCGCCACCGCCGACGTGGTGAGGTCGTACTTCGCCGGCAATCCCGTCAGCTCGGCGCTGGCCGTGCGCAGCCTGGAGGCCTACCGGGCCTTTCCCAGCAGGCCGGGCATCGACCTGCCGCTGCGGCAGGTCGGCTACCTGGTGCTGTTCAGCGAGCCCGACCAGGTCAGCGCGTTCGAGGCCGACCTGCCCGATCAGCACGCCGCCGGGGTGGACGTCGGGCTGATCAGCGTGGCCGAGGCCAAGGAGCGCAACCCGCTCATCGGCGACCTGCCGCTGGCCGGGGCCGCGTTCTCGCCGCAGGCCTACATCTCCGACACCACCGCCATCGTCACCGCGTACGCGGAGGCGGCCAGGCGGGCCGGGGCGGACCTGCGTACCGGATGTCCTGTCACCGGCATCGACACCGGGACGGGGACCGTGCAGACCGCCGACGGCGAGGTGCGCGGCGACGCGATCGTGTGCGCCGCCGGCGCCTGGTCGGCCTCGCTCGTCCGCTGCGCGGGCGTGGACCTGCCACTCACCGAGCCGATCGAGCAGGAGCTGCTCACCACCGACCCGCTGCCGCCCGGCACGCCCGAGGTCCCGGTGACCCTGCACGCGGCCAGCGGCCTGCTCATCCGGCTGCGCGGCGACCGGCTGCTGATCGGCATGGGCTATCCGGGTCCCGACAGGGAGGCCTGGCGCCGCGGGGTGGCCGCGCAGCTCGCCACCACGTACCCGAGCCTGGCGGGGATCGCGCTGCACACGGCCGTCACCGGCCTGCGCGACGCCAGCCCCGACCGCAGGGCCTTCATCGGCCACCAGCCGGGCCCGCCGGCGTTCCTGTACGCGACCGGCTTCTCCGGCCACGGCCTGTGCAACGCACCCGCCGCCGGCGAGCTCGTCCGCGACCTCTACCTCGACCAGGACCCCGGCATCGACGTGACCGCGCTGGCGGTCGGCCCACGACGGACGGGATGACCCATGACCAACGACAGCCGCTCCATCCTCGACCCGGCGTCCTCCGACGAGAGCGGCGACGCCGGGGACGTCGACGCGCTCGGCTCGGAGAGCCGCTGCCCGGTGGGTCACGCGGCGCCGGACGGGCACCTCGGCACCGGCCGTTTCGTGCTCGATCCCGCCTCGCCCGACCTGCACGCCGACAACGACCGGCTGCGCGCGGCCGGTCCGCTCGTGCCCGTCGCGGCGGAGGGGGTGCCCGCCTGGGCCGCCACGACGTACGCCACGCTGATGACCGTCCTGACCCATCCGAACCTGTCCAGGGAGCTGCGCCACTGGTCCCCGGCCGCCCGCGCGAACCTGACGCCGGGCACGGCCATCGACCGCATCGTCACCGACACCTCCATGCTCAACGCGGAGGGCGACGACCATCGGCGGCTGCGCAGCCCGATGGCCACCGCGTTCACCCCGCGCCGGGTGGAGCAGCTCCGGCCCAAGATCACCGCGCTCACCGAGCGGCTGATCGACCGGCTGGCGGAGCTGCCCCCTGACGAGCCGGTGGACCTGCGGATGGAGTTCGCCTATCCGCTGCCGCGCGAGGTCATCTCCGAGATGATCGGCATCCCAGCCGCCCACCAGGACGAGCTGCACGAGCTCAGCGACGCCATGGCCCAGGTCGGCTCGCTGGAGGACAGCCCGCAGGTGCGCGAGCGGCTGCACGAGCTGCTCGGGCAGATCATCGACGAGCGCCGGGGCGCCCCGGGGGACGACCTGATCACCGACCTGATCACCCTGCGGGAGAAGGACGGCGGCCGGCTGTCGAACGACGAGCTGTACGCCACGATCGAGCTGCTGTTCATCGCCGGCCACGTGACGACGGTGAACCTCATCACGAACGCCATCGGCGCGCTGCTCAACGTGCCGGGCCAGCTCGATTTGCTGCGGTCGGGCGAGTGCCCGTACAGCGCGGCGGTGGAGGAGACGCTGCGCTGGGACTCGCCGATCGCCTACTTCCCGATGCGGTACGCCGTGCGCGACATCGAGATCGACGGCGTGCCGCTGCGGGCCGGCGAGCCCGTACTGGCCTGCTTCGCCTCCGCGGGGCGCGATCCCGGCCAGTACGGCGAGGCCGCGCACCGCTTCGACGTGACCAACGCGCCGGCCCCCCACCTGGCGTTCGGGCACGGGCCGCACTTCTGCCTGGGCGCGCCGCTGGCCAGGCTGGAGGCGGAGATCGCGCTGACGGCGTTGTTCGAGGCGTTCCCCGGCATGGCGGCGGCCGCGCCGCCGGAGGAGCTGCCGCCGCTGGACACCCTGCTGGGCAACAGCACGCGCGCCATGCCCGTCCTGCTCGGCCCGCGCGCCCGGCGGCAGGACGCCACTTGACCCGCCGGGTCCGGCGGCCGGACGCCGGTCAACCGGCCAGGCCCGCCGGGGCCGCGTGCGTGTCGTAATGGCGCAGGAACAGCTCCTCCAGCGTCGGCGGTCGGCTGACCAGGCTGCGCACGCCCGCCTCGGTGAGCCGGCGCAGCGCCGGATCGAGGGCGGCCGTGTCGACGGTGAACCGGACGCGGCCGCCGTCGGCGCGCAGGTCGTGCACGCCGGGCAGCCCGGCCAGGCCGTCCGGCGGGCCGGCCAGCTCGGCCTCGATCGAGGTGCGGGTCAGGTGCCGCAGGTCCGCGAGGGTGCCGGTCTCCACGCTCCGCCCGTCACGGATGATCGTGACCCGGTCGCACAGCGCCTCGACCTCGGCCAGGATGTGGCTCGACAGCAGCACCGTACGGTCGCCGCGCCGCCGCTCCTCCCTGACGCACTCCCTGAACACCTCCTCCATCAGCGGGTCGAGACCGGAGGTGGGCTCGTCCAGGATGAGCAGCTCGGCGTCCGAGGCCAGCGCGGCCACCAGGGCCACCTTCTGCCGGTTGCCCTTGGAGTAGGCGGCGCCCTTCTTGCGCGGGTCGAGGGCGAAGCGCTCCAGCAGGTCCGCCCTGCGCCGCCGGTTCAGGCCGCCGCGCAGGCGTCCGAGCAGGTCGATCGCCTCCCCGCCTGACAGGGTGGGCCACAGCGTCACGTCGCCCGGCACGTACGCCAGCCGCCGGTGCAGGTCGGCCGCCTGCGTCCAGGGATCGCCGCCGAGCAGCCCGGCCCGGCCGGCATCGGCGCGGACCATGCCGAGCAGGATCCGGATCGTGGTGCTCTTGCCCGCGCCGTTCGGCCCCAGGAAGCCGTGCACCTCGCCGGTGCGTACGGTGAGGTCGAGGCCGTCCAGGGCCCGCGTCCTGCCGAAGGTCTTCGCCAGCCCGGACACGGTGATGGCGTCGGTCATGATGTGCTCCTCATGGTTCAGGTCGCCCGGCTACGATCGAGGGCCGCCCGGGCGGCGGCGGCCTCCTCCGGCGTGAGCACGGGATGGGAGTAGACGTCGAGCAGCACCCGCAGCAGCTTGGTCTCGCCTTCCGGGGTGGCCACGTCGACGCCCAGCCCGCGCGAGACGTGCGGGGACAGGACGGCGACCGACAGCGCCATGGCGGCGATCACCGCGGACCTGGACCTGGCGTCGACGTCGGGCGGGTCGGGGCGGCGCTTGTCGGCTTCTTCGAGCCACCGCTCGCCGATCCTGACCATCTCGTCGAACAGCGGCGCCGCCCACCCGTCCGCCAGCGACCGCGCGAGGTAACGCTGGTAGGGGCCCATGGCGGCGACCGGGTTGAGCCCGCCGTCCGCGGTCTCGGCCTGCTCGTGCAGCCGGTGAACGGTCTTCATCAGGTGCTCGTCGCAGGCCTCGCGCAGCGCCTCCTTCGAGCCGAAGTGGTGGCGTACCAGGCCCAGGGAGACTCCGGCGGTCTCCGCGATGCCGCGGATCGTGGCCCGTTCGAAGCCGTGCTCGCCGAAGTGCCACATGGCGGCGTCCCTGATCCGGGCGCGGGCCGTCAGGTCCTCGGGGTCCGGTGCGGTGGTCACCACAACCCTCCTGTTCGATCGTATAGCCGACTGTTCATGTGAAAAGTAAGCTATACCCACGTATAGTCGATGTCCAGCAGCGGCCCCGGCTACGCGTACGCGCCGATCCCGTTCTAGGCTCCTTGGACCGAGATTGGAGTCCACGACGTGCCACAGCCCGACCAGCCACCGGCCGCCGCTCCCATGCGCCTGGCCACCGTCACCCGCCCGTACGCCTGGGGGTCGGTGACCGCACTGCCGCACCTGTTCGGCACGGAGCCCACCGGACTGCCCCAGGCCGAGCTCTGGATGGGCGCGCATCCCGGCGATCCCTCGACCGTGGACGGCGTCCCGCTCGGCGAGCTCATCGCCCGCGACCCCGGGGGCACCGTCGGTGAGCGGTCCGCGGCGCGGTTCGGCCCGGTGCTGCCGTACCTGCTCAAGGTGCTGGCCATCGAGCACCCGCTGTCCCTCCAGGTCCACCCGACCATCGAGCAGGCCGAGGCCGGCTTCGCCGACGAGACGGCGCGCGGCGTCCCGCTCGACGCCTTCGAGCGCAACTACAAGGACGCCTCGCACAAGCCCGAGATGGTGTGCGCGATCACCCCGTTCCGCGGGCTGTGCGGGTTCAGGGAGCCCACCGCCACCGCGGACCTGCTCGACCTGCTCGGCCTGGCGGACCTCCAGGACTGGATCGACACGCTCAGGACCGAGGAGCCCGGCCATGCCCTGCGGACCGTGTTCGCCGAGATGCTCGGCGAGGCGGCCCGGCCGGTGCGCGAGCAGGTCGAGCGGGCGCTGACCGGCTCGTCGGCCGGCACACTGGCCGTCTACCGCGACCTGGCCCGTGCCTGCCCGGGCGACCCCGGCGTGACCGCCGCCCTCCTGCTGCACGAGGTCAACCTCCGGCCGGGCGAGGCCCTCTACCTGGGCGCCGGGGTCCCGCACGCCTATCTCGCGGGCATCGGCGTCGAGGTGATGGCCAACTCCGACAACGTGCTGCGCTGCGGGCTCACCGGCAAGCACGTGGACGTTCCCGAGCTCATGCGGGTCGTGGACTTCACGGCGGCGGACCCGTTCCTGGTCCGGCCGGAGGGGGACGCGGCCGGCGAGCACCACTACCGGCCACCCGTGCCCGAGTTCGCCCTGAGCCGCTACGACCTGCGGAGCGAGGAGACACACTCCCTGCCAGGCGGCCTGCCCCAGATCGTCGTCTGCATCGAGGGTGAGACCACGCTCGGCGGCACGCTGACGCTCCGGCCGGGACAGTCGGCGTTCATCCCGGCCGGCGCGCCCGCGACCCGGCTCTCCGGCAAGGGCACCGCCTATCGGGCCCTCCCTGGATAGTGACTCTCTGTTGACTTATCGCTACCCTGCGTTTACTTGTACGCAGAGAGTGAGGTCACATGTTCGTCGCCGTCATCGGCCTGCTCGTGGCCGTGGCCGCCGCCACGGTCACGAGTCTGGTCGCGTGGTTCGCCAACCGCTCCATCTCCGACCAGACCCGGCAGGACTACCGCGAAGGCAGCGGTCTCATCACCGGCATCGTCGGAACGCTGTTCGCGATCAGCGTCGGCCTGGTCGTCGTCGCCGCGTGGAACCAGGTCAACTCGGCCGCCCAGACCACCTCCACCGAGGCGAGCAACCTCGCGGACGTCTACTGGTACTCCCGCAGCCTGCCCCCCGCGGAGCGGGAGCAGTTGCGGCGTTTCGCCGAGGAGTACACCACCACGGTGATCCGCGAGGAATGGCCGCTCATGGCCGAGCAGCACACCTTGTCGCCCGCCGCCTGGCGCGCCTCCGAGAAGCTGCGGGCCTTCTTCCAGACCATCGAGCCGGCGACCAGCGCCGGCTCCACGCGGTACGGCCAGGCGATGACCCGCGTCCAGGCCGTGCTCGACGCCCGCAGGGCCAGGGCGCAGATGGTCGGCAACGGCGTGCCTCCCCTCCTGTGGATCGCCCTGGCCGGGTGCGGGCTGATCGCCGTGCTGCCCGCGATCGTGTGCGGCAGCCCGGTGCGCAAGGTGCACATCACCATGGCGGCCGTGGTGGGCGGGCTGGTGGGCATGGTGCTGTTCCTCGTCTACCAGCTCGACTTCCCCTTCAGCGGCGGGGTCACGATCTCGCCCGCGGCCTTCGAGCAGGCACTCGAACGGTTCAGCAGCATCCGCTCACTCGGCACCGGCTGACCCTCCGCCCGGCACCGGCTGCCGTCTTTCCTGGTCAGCCGCGCCGGCGGAGCGTGAGCACGTTGTCCGAGCGGACGCCTTTCCGGCCGTCGAGCCCCACGTAGCCGCGCTCGAACTCCTCCGCGCGCAGCACCTCCCACTCCCCCACCGGCAGCTCCAGGGCGTCGAGCACCTCCTGCGGCGTCGGGAAGTGCGCGCCGGGGTGCGGCACCGCCTCGCCGGCCGGCCACCCCGCGTGCCCGGCGACCAGCAGCACCCCGCCGGGCACGACGGCCGCGGCGGCGGTGCGCAGAATGCGGTCGCGCGGCATGTCGCCCATCGAGTGCAGGTAGCAGGCGGAGACGAGCTCGAACTCGCCCTCGGGGAAGGACACGCCCAGGTCGTGCTGCTGCCAGTCGATGCGGTCCTGCACCTCTGCCGCCTTGGCCTGCCCGGCGGCCCGGTCGAGCGCGACGCCGGAGATGTCGGCGGCGGTGACCCGCCAGCCCAGGCCGGCCAGCCAGATCGCGTCGCCGCCCTCGCCGCTGCCCAGGTCGAGCGCCCTGCCGGGGGTGAGTCCCGCGGCCTCGCGGACCAGGATCTCGTTCGGCTTCCCGCTCCAGATCTGCGGGCGGTCAGCGTAACGGGCGTCCCAGTACTCCTCCCCGTAAGCGTCCTGCCCATCGTGGGCGTCCTGCCCATCGTGGGCGTCCTGCCCATCGTGGGCGTCCTGCCCGGCGTGGGCGCGGTGCGCGGCGACCGCGGTTCGGGTCTCCTCGGCGATCAGGTCGGCGTTGATGGCCGCGCCGGCGCGTACACCGGCCGCCGCCGACCCCATGACCTGCTCGGTCAGGTTCGTCACGTTCCCGGCCGCCCACACGCCCGGCACGCTGGTCGCGCCCATCGCGTCCACGGTGACGCGCACGCCGATGGAGTGCCCGAGCCCCACCTGCTCCTCCGTCTCCAGCCCCAGCCCGTCCAGCCCGCTCGTACGGGCGTTGCCCCGGGTGGCGACGGCGAGCGCCCGGCACGGCACCGAAAGGCCGTCCTCCAGCTCCACACCGCTGAGCCTGCCCTCGGTCGTCACGAGCCGCGTCACCCGCTCCGCCACCACGGCGATGCCCCTGGCGGCGAGCTGCTCGCGCTGCTCGTCCTCCAGCCCGGTCCAGCCGTTCAGGAACAGGGTCAGGTCCGCGCTCCACTGCCGCCAGAGCAGGGCCTGGTGCACGGCCAGCGGCCCGGTCGCCAGGATGCCGATCGGCTGGTCGCGCACCTCCCAGCCGTGGCAGTACGGGCAGTGCAGCACGTCCTGCCCCCACAGCTCCGCCAGCCCAGGCACGCCGGGCAGCTCGTCGATCGAGCCGGTGGCCAGCAGCAGCCGGCCGGCCTCGACCACCGAGCCGTCGTCGAGCACGAGCCGGAATCCCCCGCCGTCCAGCCGCTCGGCGGTGGCGACCGAGCCCGTCACGATCTCACCGCCGTACCCCGTCACCTCGTGGCGGCCCGCGGCCAGCAGCTCCAGCGGCGGCACCCCCTCACGCGCCAGGTACGCGTGCACCCCCGCCGCCGGCGCGTTGCGCGGCCGCCCGGCGTCGATCACCAGCACCCTGCGCCGCGCCCGGCCCAGGGCGAGCGCCCCGCTCAGCCCGGCGGCCCCGCCCCCGATGACCGCCACGTCGTATCTCGTGTCCATCGCCCGCATCCTCTCGATTCATCCGATGCGCCACTGTCCGCCCCCGATCCCCGAATTGACAAATATCGTTGCCGGAATGGCAAAGTAGGGACATGGACGACCTCGAAGACGTCCTCCAGGCGGTGGGCCCGCGGCTGCGGGCGCTGCGCCAGGAGCACGGCACCACGCTGGCGCAGCTGTCCAAGGGCACCGGCATCTCGATCAGCACCCTGTCGCGCCTGGAGTCGGGGCAGCGCAAGCCGACCCTGGAGCTGCTGCTGCCGCTGGCCCGCGCCCATCAGGTGCAGCTCGACGAGCTGATCGGCGCGCCGGTGACCGGCGACCCGCGCGTGCACCTGCGGCCGATCAAGCGCAACGGCATGACGATCCTGCCGCTGAGCCGCAGGGCCGGCGGGATCCAGGCGTTCAAGCAGATCTATCCGCCCGGCTGGCCGGGATACGAGCCCGAGCAGCAGGTCCACGAGGGCTACGAGTGGCTCTACGTCCTGTCGGGCCGGTTGCGGCTGCTCCTCGGGCAGCACGAGGTGATCCTCATGCCGGGCGAGGCGGCCGAGTTCGACACCCATACGCCGCACGCCTTCGTCAACCCGGGCACCGCGCCCACCGAGGTCCTCGCCCTGTTCGGGTTCCAGGGCGAGCGCATGCACGTCCGCGCCCGGCCCACCGCCAAGTGAGCCCGAGCGCCGCCCTGAGACGCCTGGAGACGCCTGGAGACGCCTGGAGACGCCTGGAGACGCTGTCAGTCGCTGCCTGGCCGCCGTCGGCGACCGTCCCACGAGCGGGGCGATCTCCTCGAACGGCACCCCGAACATGTCATGCAGCACGAACGCCAGCCGCTCGGTGGGGTTCGACTCCAGCACCACGAGCAAGGCCAGCCCGGCCTGCTCCGGGTCCAGCTCACGGCCGTTCGCGGGGCTCACCACCGGGTCGGGCAGGTGCGTCTCCAGCGGGTCCTCGCGCCGTGAGGTCGGCCTCGCTCAGCGACCCCAGCATCCGGTACGCCACGGCTTTCAGGTGTCCCCGGTGGGCCTCGAATCGGCCGGCCAGAAACTCGTGCTCGCTCATCAGGCTCCACCCTCGTGTCGCGGTCCGTCACTCCAGTGACGTTGCGAGCCGGGCAAGTGTGACGAGCTGCCGCGTTCCGGGTTTCATCCGGGGATCCTGTGGCAGACTCCGCGCCATGACCCCAGAGACGATCACCGCGTCGGCATCGGGCACCTGGCGGCTCGGCGACCTGACCGTCAACCGTATCGGGTTCGGCGCGATGCGCCTGACGGGCAACGCCGACGGGTCGCCGAGCGAGCGCGAGCGGGTGATCGCCGTGCTGCGGCGGGCGATCGAGCTCGGCGTGAACCACATCGACACGGCCGCCTTCTACTTCTCGCCGCTGCGCTCGGCCAACGAGCTGATCGGCCGGGCGCTGGCGCCGTACCCGCACGATCTTGTGATCACCACCAAGGTCGGCCCCGGCCGGGACCCGTCGGGCGAGTGGTGGTGGGCCACGCCGGAGCAGTTGCGCGGCCAGGTCGAGGAGAACCTGCGCCAGCTCGGCCGCGACCACCTGGACGTGGTGAACCTGCGTGTCCCGTCGCGCACGGCGTCCGGCTCGATCGCCGGGCACTTCGGCGCGCTGGCCGAGCTGCGCGAGGCCGGGCTGATCCGGCACCTCGGCCTGTCGAACGTCACGCCGGAGCACCTCGCCGAGGCCCTGGCCATCGCGCCCGTGGTGTGCGTGCAGAACCGGTACGGGATCGACGCCCGGCCCGAGGACGACGCCTTCCTGCGGGAGTGCGGCGAGCGGCGCATCGCGTTCGTGCCGTACTTCGCGATCGCCGGCGAGGGGCGGGAGCGCGGCGCGGTCGCGGCGGACGGCGAGGAGGTGCTCGCCGTGGCCCGGGCGCACGGGGCGACGGCCGCGCAGGTGCGGCTGGCGTGGACGCTGCGGCGCGGCCCGAACGTGCTGGCCATCCCGGGCACCGGCAACCCCGCCCACCTGGTCGCGAACGTGGCCGCCGGGGCGCTGCCGCTCTCCCAGGACGAGCTGGCCCGCCTCGACCGGCTCCACGAGAGCGCGGGAACGGCCCCGGACGCGTAGCCCGCGCCTGGTTTGCGCCGGAGGCCGCGTCGGGCTCTGCGCCGGCTCTGTGCCGGGGTCCGCGCCGGCTCTGCGCCGTCTCTCTGCCGGCGCGGGCGGGCGGCCGCGCCGGACGTCAGGCCTGCCAGGCGCCCGCGGCGGCGGCCTCCCGTGCGAAGGCGGTGAAGTCGCGGGCGGGCCTGCCGAGCGCCTGCCGCACGCCGTCCGACAGGTAGGCGTCCTTGCCCAGCCGCAGCGGCGCCACCGAATCGGCGTACTCCTTGGCGCCGGCCTCCGGCCACCCCTGCTCGACCAGCTCGGCGACGAACGCGTCCGGCGTGAGCGGCACGTACCGGACCTCGCGGCCGGTCACCGCGGAGATCTCGGCGGCCACTCCGGCCATCGTCAGGGCGCGCGGCCCGGACAGCTCGTACGTCCGTCCGGCATGGCCGTCCTCGGTGAGCGCGGCGACGGCGACGTCCGCGATGTCGGCGGCGTCCACGAAGCTGGCCGCGCCGTCGCCCGCCGGCAGCCTCAGCTCCCCGGCCAGGACCGCTTCGCGGAAGAAGCCCTCGCTGAAGTTCTGGGCGAACCAGCCGGGCCGGAGGATCGTCCACGGCAGGCCGCTGCCGCGCACCGCGTCCTCACCGTCGAGGTGGGTCGCGCCCGCGGCCCCGGAGTCGTCCGCGTAGCCGGGCACGTCCACGCCGCGCCCCGACAGCAGCACGAGCCGGTCCACGCCGAGCCGCACCGCCCGCTCGACGAAGGGCCGGGTGAGCAGCGCGCCGTCGAGCGGCACCACGTACACGCTCTTGACGCCGTCGAGAGCGGGGTCCCAGGTGGCCCGGTCGGTCCAGTCGAAACGAACGTCGCCGGAGCGCGCGGCCACGCGGACCGCGGACGTACGGGACCGCAGCCTGGACGCGACCCGCCCGCCGGACTTGCCCGTGCCGCCCACCACCAGAATCGGTTGTTCAGTCATGCGGCCAGTCAACGGCAGCGGCCCGGCGAGGAACCATACCTGGGCGGCTCACGCGGATGTCCGAGCGTCTAGGTTGGCGGCGTGGACGTATCGGACCAGTTCATGACCGGGCTCATGGACGGCGTGCGAGCTCGGGGGGCGCTCTTCGGGCAGGCGGTGCTGGATCCGCCGTGGTCGCTGCGGTTCGCCGCGGGCGCTCCGCTGACGCTGATCACCATGGTGCGGCAGCGCGCGTGGCTGGTCCCCGCCGCGGGCCCGCCGGTGCCGCTCGGCACGGGGGACGTGGCGGTCGTACGCGGCCCGGAGCCGTTCACCGTGGCCGACGATCCGGCCCTGGCGAACGACGCGCCGCCGCGTCACGTGGTCACCGCGGCCGACTACTGCGACCCCGCGGCCGTTCCCCTGGCCGCGCGCACCTGCGGCGCGCGCCAGGACGGCGCGGCGCTGCTGCTCGGCGGCGCCTACGACGGCGCGGGCGTCACCGAGCGGCTGCTGCGGGCGCTGCCCGAGGTCCTGGTGGTCGCGGGCGGCGACCGCCACCGGCCGCTGCTCGACCTGGTGGCCGGGGAGGTGACGAGGGACGTTCCCGGGCAGCAGGTGGTGCTCGACCGGCTGCTCGACGTGATGCTCGGCGCCACGTTGCGGAGCTGGTTCGACCGGCCGGGCGGGACGGTGCCCGAGTGGCATCGCGCGATGGGCGATCCGGTGGTCGATCAGGCCCTCCGGCTGCTGCACGACGACCCGGCCCACCCGTGGACCGTGGCGAGCCTGGCGGCCAGGACGGGGGTGTCGCGGGCCGCGTTCGCGCGCAGGTTCACGGCGCGGGTGGGCGAGCCGCCGATGCGTTATCTCGCCGGGTGGCGCATCGCGCTCGCGGCCGACCTGCTGCGCGAGAGCGACGCCACGGTGAGCGCCATCGCCCGCCGCGTCGGGTACGCCAACGCCTTCGCCCTGAGTGTGGCGTTCAAGCGCATCCACGGGATCACTCCGACGGAGCGGCGCAGCCGGGCCTCGTGAGGCGCGGGGCTGGAGCATCCTCGGTGGCACGGCGATGATGACCGGTTATGTGGAGCATCGAGGAGTTCGTGCGAGCGGCCGGGGTCACCGTGGAGGAGCTGGCGGCGTACGTGGCGGAGAGCCGCCGGGGGGACGTCCCCGTGCTCGCGCGGCGGCCGTCCGGCGAGCTGGCCGAGCGGCTCGGGCTGGCGGAGCTGATCGCGAAGGGCGGCCTGACGGCGGAGACGTACCGAGGCTTCATCAGGACGTACCTGGCGGAGGGGACGCGGCTGCACCATCCCGCCTACCTCGCCCATCAGGACGCCGCGCCGGACTTCCCGGCCGCCCTGGCCGACTTCGTGCACGGGACGGCCAACAACCTCGCGGCCGTGTACGAGATGGGCGCGCCCGCCACCACGGTCGAGCTGGAGGTCCTGAAGTGGATGCTGGCCAAGGTGGGGTTCCCGCGCGGCGGCGGCGTGCTGACGGGCGGGGGTTCGCTGGCCAACCTGACGGCGCTCCTGGCGGCCCGTGCCCGGGCGGCGCCCGCGGCGTGGGACGAGGGCGTGCCCGGCGACCTGGTGATCCTCGCGCCGGGCTCCGCGCACTACTCGGTCTCCCGCGCGGCCTCCATCCTGGGCCTGGGCAGCCGGGCGATGGTCGCCGTGGAGACGGACGCGCTGGGGCGGATCATCCCCGCCCGATTGCCTGACATTTCCGGAAATGAGCACTCGGGGAAGCGGGTGATGGCGCTCGTCGCCTCCGCGTGCGCCACCGGCACCGGTCTCCACGACGACCTGCGGGCGATCGGCGAGTGGTGCCGGGCCAGGGGCGTCTGGTTCCACGTGGACGCCGCCCACGGCGCGTCCGCCCTGCTCGCCGACGGCCACCGGCACCTGCTCGACGGCATCGGGCTGGCGGACTCGGTCATCTGGGACGCCCACAAGATGCTGGCGACCGCGTCGCTGGCGGCGGCCGTCCTGGTCCGCGACGAACGCGACCTCGACGCCGCCTTCAAGCAGGAGGCCAGCTATCTGTTCTACGGGGATCAGGGGTTCGACCTGCTCTCCCGTACGCTCGAATGCACGAAGGGCGAGCTGGGCCTGAAGATCTTCCTCAACCTGGCCTGGCGGGGCGAGCGCGGGCTGGGCGAGCAGGTGTCGCGCCGGTACGCGGCCGCCCATCGGTTCTGGGAGCTGGCACGGCGCAGGGAGGGGTTCGTCCTGCCGTACGAGCCGGAGAGCAACATCGTCTGCTTCCGGTACGGCGACGCCGACCAGGCGGCGCTGCGCGAGCGGCTCATGGACGACGGCTCGTTCTACCTGACCTCCACCGAGCTCGGCGGCGTCCGCCACCTCCGGCTCACCGTCATGTCGCCGGCCACGGACGACGCCACGCTGGAGTCGCTGCTGGACGCGATCGAGGCTCTGGTCTGAAGCCGCGCGCCGGAGCGGGCGATTTTCGGCATCCGGCCCATGCGCGGAACATCCGCAACTACCCTGCTGTCGCGGTATGCATTCTCTTCGTCACATGTAGTGAGGAGCGCCTTGCGACGGTCCATCCGAGGCAGCAGGAGCCTGGCGCGGCCGTACCGCGACCTGGTCTGGCTCGCCTACCTGGCCCTCCCCCCGTCGGCCGGCGAGGGCCGGCGGCTGGTGCTCGCGCACCGGCTCGCCGCCGCCGCGCTCGACCGTCACCGTGGGCGGGATCAGCTCCGCCTGCGGCAGGCGCTCCTGCGGCGGGCCCTGCGCAAGAAGATCATGCCGTGGTCCGGACGGCTCGCCACGATGGAGGCGGTGCCCGCCGTCACGCGGGGCTCCGACGTCGCCTTCACCACCGAGCTGAACGCGCTCCCGCCCGCCTCCCGGGTCGCCTACGCGCTGATGCGGCTGGAAGGGCGGCCGGAGGAGGAGGTGCGCACGATCCTCATCGGCGCCCGGGTGGCCGATCCGGCCGCCGCCATGGCGGAGATCGCCGGCCTGGAGACGCGCTTCGGCGAGGGCGCCGCCACGATGATGCGCCCGGCGTCGGACCCGACGCTCGCCCGGTTCTACGGCCGGCTCGCCGGCCGGCGCGTGCGGCTCTGGCTGCCGGCCGCCGCGTCCGCGTGCCTGGTGACCGCCATGGCCGTGGCGCCCGCGCTCGACGCGCCGGGCGCCGCCGAGGCTCCGCCGCGGACGAGTGGAAGGCG
>NZ_BAABDQ010000057.1:0-66308 GCF_039539705.1 Nonomuraea rosea
GCCTCATCCCGGGACCGGACCAGCAGCTCATCCAACAGCCGATCATCGATCAACTCCCGAATCGGACGACGTTCCTGCTGCTCACCGGCCACATCCCTCACCGTAGAGCGGATCTCACTCAGCGTGTCGACATGTGGCCGCCGACACCCTCGATTACCGTCATGACTCTCCCCCGAAGAAGTGGGCCCCCGCCCACCAATGGCTTGCTTCCCAGCAAGATCACTTCCCACACCTACAGGGATACCCCCCGGTGGTGCGCCAGGTCTGGCAGCAACTACTGCGCGAGGGGCATCGGGTGGCCCGCTGCGCCGTCAAGCGACGCATGCGCGCGCGGCCTGCAAGACGTCCGACGCGGCAAGAGGTGCGCACCAACGCGTCCGATCCAGGCACGAGCGGCCTCCCAACCAGGCTGCAGCGCGACTTCACCGTGACTGTATAGGTGGGTGCTTGAACGCCTCAGGAACACTTACAGCGCGTTTGTGCAGGTCAAAGGGATACGAGAAGAGGCGGTGTGCCCATCGCAGATACTCGATAGTTATCCGCAGTAGATCGTCACGGTGCGCACAAGCGCACGGTCCGGTTCCGATGTTCCCCAGACGCCGAACCGCCCCGTCAACCACGACCACGCCCCGAGTGTCAGGTGACATCCAGTCTGGCCACTGATCATGGCGTGACCTCGCGTTGGCCAGTTCCCCTGTCACGGGCGATGAGAGGCACGTGTCATTCAAAGTGGCCATTTTTCGGCAGGGTAGCGGTTGCCATGTCAGTCGCTGCTCGGCCAGGGGATCTGACCGATACGGGGTCAGTTGGTGAGCGCCCGGGCAACGGCGTCGCGGAGAATGTCGCCCGGAGTGATCACCCGATCTGCCACCTCCCTGTACTTCGCGTACTGCAGGGGGTCGTCACGCCAGGCGCGCAGGGCGGCAATGGTCGGCTCGCTGGTGTGCCAGCACGCGCGGTAGAGCCGCTCGGCGAGGTCACTCGGCAAGCGAACGGAGATCCGCTCGGGCCAGGAGTGGCTGCGGGTTCCCAGCCATTGGCCCGACCGGGGCGCGGTCGGGGGCGGGGCCGACCATGAATGGTCCCATCCTCGTTCGGCGAGTTCATCACGTACGGCGTGCGTCATGAGGACATCAATGGTGTCACACAGTGCCCCTGCCTCGCGCAGCTCACGCAGGTGGGCGTGGACCTGGGCTCGGATGCCAGCCCGCATCTCAGCCGACGCACGATTAGGGACCTTCCAGCGAGGATCGGCCAGGAGCTCGCGCCGCCTTGCCTTCTCCTCGCTCATCCGGGCGGCAAGGCGCTCCCGCGTGCCGTGCGGGACGCCAGTGCTTATCCGGGTTACGTCTGTCATGATCAGATGATCGAGGTGGAGCTCAAGTGGTGCAAACCAAGGCATATCCCTCCTTGGCGCACCCCGCCGACGCCTCGACGCCATCGGCAATGACGTAGGCCACCTTGAACTCGCCGATCACATTCCGTGACTTAGCGCTCACAAGTCACATCATGGCCACTTCCCCTGTCACTGGCCAACTCTCTGGCCACTTCGGTTGGCACGCGGCCAGATTGCGTGTCACCTGACACCGAGGCCCGGGACGCGGCGGGGATGCGAAACGACGCGACCGGGGGCGAACGCGGCATCCGAGAGCGCTGTTCTCAGTGCGCAACTCCGGCGAACCGGCAAGGATCGATCCATGGGGAAGAGAGGACGGGCCGGGGTAGGGGCCGTGCTGATACTGGCCGGGCTGGCCTTGGCCGGGACGGCGGCATTCTCCGGATGGGAGATTGCCGATCAGGTGAGTAGCGTGATCGCCGCAATGGCCGCACTGGCAGGGCTGTGGCTGGTCATCATCGGGCCTCCTGGCCCCGGATCGCAGTCTGATCCGGCGGCCTCAGCACCCGAAGTGTTCTCCTTGAGATCGGCGCTCACGCGCGAAGTCATGCCGAGCTCCGTGCTCACCCCCGAAGTGCTCTCCTCGACACCCGGCATCAGGGGCGGCGGTACCCGAAGGGGGAAAAGGGATCTGGTTGCTGTGCTGGCGGCGCTGGCCGTCATCGGCGTATCGGCGCTCTTCCTCATGCCAGGCCCTGCCACTCTGGACGCTCTCACCAAGCGCGAGACCCCGTACTCGCTGGTGTTCAGCCCGGACGGGCGGATGCTGGCCACCGGCGGCCAAGATGGTGACGGCTCGGTGCGGGTGTGGGACGTGGCCACCGGCAAGGCCGTTGCCACCTTCGACAGGGGCGAGGGAGGCATAGACCGTGTGCTCTCGGTGGCGTTCAGCCCGGACGGACGGAGGCTAGCCGCCGCCAGCGGTGAGCACACCGCGCGGGTGTGGGACGTGGCCACCGGCAAGGTCATCACCACCTTCACCGACCACAGCGTGCACGAGGTGGCGTTCAGCCCGGACGGGCGGACGCTGGCCATTGGCGTAAACGGCTCGGTGCTGACGTGGGAGGTGGCCACCAACAAGATCATCACCGCCCTTGCCAGTCCGCAGCGCCCTGCGGCCGTGACATTCGGCCCCGGCCTGAGGCGAGTGGTCACCGTCAGCGCAGGTGGCTCGGTGCTGGTGTGGGAGGTGGCCACCGGCAAGGTCATCACCGCCCTCAACGAAGACTTTGACGTCGCATATCCAGTGGCACTCAGCCCGGACGGGCGGACGCTGGCCGTCGGCGAGCAAGGTGGTCCCGTGTGGCTGCGGCGGCTGGGCTGATCGCGCGTTCCTCGGGCCCTGGGGTTCCATAAATCCGACCGCCCGTGAGGAGAGATCAGTTGGCACGGGGTGTCGGCGTACCCGTTGGAGTCACGGGCCGCGCTTCTTTGAGGATCTGGACGGGTGCTGACTTCGCGCTCTGGGCGCGGGCACGCTCCCTGGCGGAGCCAGGGTGGCATGCGCCGGCGCTGGAGGAGCGGCCAGTGGATCGCCTAGTCGCAGCGCTTTGATCAGACGTTCAACGCGTTCGATGGGGTTGTCGCTGTGGTGGAAGATCACTCCAGCCGCGATGGCGAGCACCCCAACTGCGAGAACGGCGAGGGCGATCGACCAGGAAGACGAGAGGACCGCCGCGGTGAGTGTGCCACCGCCGCCCAGCGCAGCCAGCAGCATCTTCATGGAGTCCTGGGGTGAGGAACCGGCGGACAGCCGTTGGCGCTGAGAAGGATCTTGGCCGCAGCGAGTGAGGTCGCTCTTGGTCATGAAGGTTCTTCAGCGCGTTGCCTGGTCGCGGCGTCGGCGTGCGGCGCGGATCTCGGCGTCGGCGACCTTATCGTCGAGCAACGCGTACAGCTGGGTGGTTTCGGTGGATGCATGGCCGAGGCGGCGGCGCACGGCCTCGATGGAGACGCCGGCGTTGATGAGTTCGGTGGCGTGGGCGTGGCGCAGCTGGTGGATGTCGATCTCGACGCGTGCGGCGGTGCAGCGGCTCTGCCAGCGGTGGTGGGCGGCGTCGTAGGACAGCGGTCCGCCGCGGCCGTTGATGCTGGCCCGGAACAGCGGCCCGGCGGTGTAGTCGGCGTGGGCCAGGTACAGCTTGAGCAGGGCGACGTAGCCGCGGTCGTCCAGCAGGACGGTGCGGACGCTGCCGCCCTTGCCGTGGATGCGGACGTGTTCGTCGTCCAGGCGCAGATCGAGATCCTCCACGTAGAGACGGCACACTTCGGAGGCGCGGGCGCCGCAGACGTAGGCGGTCTCGAACAGCACCCGATCGCGCAGCCGGTCCAGCGGCACGTCCTTGCACGGCCGCCGGGTGCAGATCGCGGCCAGGACCTTGGCTACGTCGGCGGCCGTGGCCGGGCGGGGCAGGGCCTTCGGGACCTTGACGGTGTCGATCCGGTCCATCGGGTTGGCCTGCAGCAGGTCGTGGCGGACCGCCCACTTGGCGAACGAGGCGATCGCGGCGCGCTTGCGCTTGCGACTGGCCGGAGACAGCTCGGTGAGTTCGGCCAGGTAGGCGCGGATCGGCGTCGCGGTCAGCTCACCGATCTCCTCGCCGTAGTGGGCGGCGAAGGCGATCAGGTCGCCGCGGTAGGCGCGCCGGGTGTGGGCGGAGGCGCCGGCGTTGGCCAGGTCGGTGAGGAAGTCGTCGAGATTGCGGGCGAGCGGGTGGGTGCGGCCGAGCTGCTCGGCGATGACCGGATCCATGCGGTACGCCTCCCCCATCCGCCGAGTTGCCAGATAACCGGGAAACGAAGTATCCGCGCCGTACGGCGGCTCTTCGTCAGGTGTCCTCACCGAATCTCGCGCAATCTCTTCCCGAAAGCTATCGCCGACCTGCACACCCATCCCTGCCAGCGGAACCAAAGGGATATCGCATATACCTGCCGTCTGCGGGCGGCGGCATCACCTTTCCCCCGTGTCACGGCTTTGGGGAACCCGGTGACGCCCTTCGGGAGACAGCACGGTGAAATACCTACTTCACGAAGGAGAGGCGTTGAGTGCTGAGACGGTCGAGATCGACGACGGAGAACTGATCCGTCGTTCGGCGCATCACCCAGAGCAGTTCGCGGCGCTGTTCGACCGCTACGCCAGGCAGATCCATCTGTACGCGGCCCGGCGGCTTGGCGCGCAGGTCGCCGACGACATTGTGGCCGAGACGTTTCCGGCGGCCTTTCGCCGGCGCGGGACGTATGACACGTCGTTCGCGCTGGCCAGGCCTTGGTTGTACGGGATCGCCACCACGTTGATCGCCAGACATCGGCGGCAGGAGGAGCGGCTGCTGCGGGCGCTGAGCCGTACCGGGGTGGACCCTCTGCCTGAGGCGCTGGCCGACACCGTGACGCGCCGGGTGACGGCGCAGGGCAGGGATCGTGAGCTGGCGGGGGCGCTGGCGTCGTTGCCCCGTGGGCATCGGGACGTGCTGCTGCTGGTGGCGTGGGAGGACATGTCGTACGAGGAGGTGGCGCGGGCGCTGGACATCTCGGTGGGGACCGTACGGTCACGGCTGCATCGCGCGGAAGAAGGCCAGGAACGTACTCGGGGATGAGGAGCTGTGATGAACGCGATCAAGGAGTTTCGCCGGGGCACCCCGGCGATGACCGCCGAAGCCTCAGACACGGCCAAGGCACGGCTGATGACGGCCATCCACGAGCCGGGGGCCGCACGGAAGCAGGCCGCGACCGGCGCGAGAAGGCTCGGCTGGCGGGTCGCGGTGGCTGCGGCGCTGGCCCTGGTCGTCGGCGGGACCGTCGTGACGCTCAGGGACCAGCCGGGCATGGCACCGGTGGCCAGCGTGGCCGAGCTGGGCGAGCGCGCCGCCCGTGCGGCCGAGAACGACGCTACGCCCGCCCCGGACCCCGCCCAGTGGCTCTACACCAAGGAACTGCAGCTGACCGGCGTCGAAGGGGACGTCGACCGAGACCGTCGCGACACCTGGGAACGGTGGACCAGCGTGGACGGCAAGCGGTCGGCCTGGTACCAGAACGGCAAACTGATGTTCCAGGGCAGCGCGGTGATGAACCCGGCCGAGCTGGCCAAGCCCCCTGTCACCCAGCCGGGGTGATCGCCAGGATCAAGGCGGCCATCCTCGACGAAGACCGCCGGAGGCAGCAGGAGCTGAACGGCCACGTCCCGCCGGCGATGCTTCTCATGGAGATCAACCAGCTCATCACCGATCAGTGGCTCGCCCCGGATGTACGGGCCGCGCTCTTCCGCGCGCTGCCCACGATCAAGGGCATCACGGTGACCCAGGACGTGCCCGTGGCCGACGGACGGCGAGGCGTGGCGTTCAGCCTCACCGACGCTGAGGCACGCAGCTACCTGATCCTGGACCCGGAGACCTTCCGCTACCTGGGCACCAACTCAACGCGGCTGAAGGACCGGACCTACGAGTGGGCCGACGGCAGTAAGGAGACCTTCAAGGCGGGCACAGTGGGCCTGACCGCGCAGCTGGAAGCCAAGATCGTGGACCAGTCCGGCCAACGCTCCTGATCGCAGCAGAATCAGGCCGACGACGATGACCAGGGCGGCGGTCCAACCGACGCCCTGGTGCACGGCACCCGCGATTCGAACGGTCCGCGCTTCAGACGCCGTCCTCGTCCACGACAGCGGTAATGGCGGGCGGCACTGGCCTCGGGCAACTCCGCCGCTTCGAGCGGCCGCAGACCCTTGTCCGGGGCCGAGGAAGCGATCGCGTAGCGGCCCAGGCAGTTGAGGTGGGCGTGGCCCAGCGGGGACAGCCGCGCCACGTCCTCGTCCTTGACCGGCACACCCTGGGCGCGATGACAGATGTGTCGTCAACCCGGTGACGCTCCCGGCGAATCTGAAGGGGACGTGACATGCGGCCGCCAGCTGGGTCTCCGTGATCGTGCACGGGTACGACAAAGCACCTCGCCCCCTGCAAAGGCCTTGACCAGCCCGTTGGCAGGGGTTCCTCGCGCACGTGACCGAGACCTGCCCCGGCGACGGCCCCAATGTGATCACGGACGTGGTCACCATGCCCGCGACCAGCGCTGACACCGAGGTCCTGCCCGGCATCCACGCCCGGCTGGAACGCCGGGGCCTACGGCCTGAGCAGCACCTAGTCGACGGTGGCTACACCTCCCTGGTCCTCCTCGAACAGGCCGAACGTGAACACCAGATCACCGTGGTCGGACCGCTTCCAGGCAACCCCACCCACCAAAACCGCCAGGGTGAGGGTTTCGCCCGCGCCGACTTTCGCATCGACTTCGACCGCCAGGAAGTCACCTGCCCGCAGGGCCAGATCAGCAAGGGCTGGCACGGCCCGTATCCGACATCCTCGCTGACCGCCGTCCCGTTGATCGTGGCCCGCTTCAACAAGAGCCAGTGAGCCATTCCGCGTAACGATGGGTGACGTTGGGTAGTCGGTCGCGCTTCTTGGAGCGACACGCCGGACCCGTTGTGCTGCAGCAAGAAGACGCAGAGCTCAGGTATGAAGGTGGCCCTCTCACAGATCAACTTCATAAGGGTTCTGCGTCGACGATGAGTGTCACATACACGGCGTTGCTGCCGGTACGCGCTGAGACGGTGGACTTCCTGGCCGGTCTACTGGCCGACGAACGGGTTCGACGGGGCACCCGCGCTGACACCCGCTCGCTGTGCTGCCACGAGCAGGCGATACCGATCCTGCGCTGGTTCTACGACGGCACCCGGATGAGCCAGCTGGCCCGGGACAACGCCATCAGCAAGTCCACCGGCTACGACTACCTGCACGAGGGTATCGACGTGCTGGCCGCGAAGGCACCTGGCCTGCATGGGGCGCTGCTGGCGGCGAAGTCGGCTGGCTACAGCCACGTGAACATCGACGGGACGCTGATGGAGACGGACCGGTGCCGCACCCCCGCGCCCACCCCGGGGGTAGATGTGTGGTGGTCGGGCAAGCACAACAACCACGGCGGCAACGTCCAGGTCATCACCGTTCCAGACGGCTGGCCGATCTGGACCTCGGACGTGCGCCCCGGTCGTGAGCACGACACCACCGCGATTACGCGCCCACACCGAAATCCTGCCCGCCCTCGCCCACGCAGCCGATGACCTGCGCGTTCTGGGCGACCTGGGCTACGACGGTGAGTCGGACACGATCACCGTAGCCTTCAAGAAACCCAAGAGCGGCCGGCTCACCCCCGTACAACAGCAACTGAACAAGGCCCACAACAGCGTCCGCGCCATCGGCGAACGAGGCAACTCCCTGCTGAAAATGACGTTCAAAGCGCTGCGCAACATCAGCCTCGACCCCTGGCGAATCGGAAAGATCGTCGCTGCGTGGCCCTCGTCATCCTCCACCACGACTACGCCCGCACCACATGCGCGGAATGGGTTAACGCCTACCGCCGTGCAGGGAACCCAGCACAATTGCATTCATGACCGGAGCACACGACAAGCTCGCCATCTTGGACGAGGCCCAAGACGGCTCGCTCGTACTGCGGTTCGACCGCACATACCCCTGCCCCCAAACCAAGGTCTGGCACACGATCACCGATACGAACGAGCTCAGCAGATGGTTCGACCCGTGGATCGACTACGAAGCCTCGAGCCTGCATTTCACGGAGGGAGCCCGCCTTTCCTTCGTGGCACACGACAGCCACATCCTGCACACCCAGTCCGGCGAGGTCACCCGCGCCGATCCACCGCACCTGCTCGAGTTCGCCCGGGCATCACAACTACTGCGATGGCAGCTGACGGCGGACGGCGGCGGCGCCTGTCAGCTCACTTTGACCATCACTGACGACTGGCGCACCGGCCTGACCGCCAACGCCCCACGCGTGCATGCCATGCTGGACGCCCTCCGCGCGAGGCTGTCTGGCACCCGACCCCCACCCCCCGATCTGGACAAACTACGACGGGCGTACGAGCACACGTTCCGCTGAGCCTTTCCACGTCCGAACCGCGGGTTCCTTCTCGCAGCACGAAGCCGACACATGGAAGGACCACTTCATGCCAGGTCTGCGTCTTCTTGCTGCACCACCCCGGACACATCGACGCAGTGATCGACTACCTGGCGTCACCCACCGTCACCCGGAATGGCTCAGTGCCAACCCTGCCCGGTCCGAGCCAAGTGCACCACCTGCCGCGATGGTGCGCGCAACGTGGGCTTTCCTCCGCGAGAACTACACGAGCTGCAGCTGCGCAACCGCGCGGAGCAGCGAGAACCGGACTGGCACAAGCGCTACGCGGTGCGTTCCGGCATCGAGGGCACCATCTGCGAGTTCGCCCATGGCCATGGCATGCGGCGCTGCCGCTGCCGCGGGCAAGCCAAGGCCCACCTGCAACACGTGCTCACCGCCATCGCCGTCAACGTCGAACGCCTTAGCCGGCACCCTCCTGGAGAAAGCGCGCCCCCACGACCGCCGACAGCCTTCCAGGACTACCTCGACCAGCAAGGCATCCCGCGCTTGCGTTCCTGGCATGCCGCCAGCTGACCCAACAGCGAACAAGATCCCCAACCGAGTCAAGCTCAGGGGCCTTCAGGCATGTCAGGTGCACTGCCTCGGTACTACCGGCCTGAGCGGGCGGTGGCCGCTGACGAGTCGGTGTTGTGGGTAGTGGTGGACGAGGATCGCCGGGGCGGCGCGACGGGGTCTGCGGAGGCGATGCTGGACGGGATCTGAGGGCAGGGCCGCGCATTCTTGATCACGAAGATAGCGGAGAGCTCAACCCGCTCGGCTCACCGGCCAGGCATGCTGCTGGGCTTCCCCGCGGTCAGTCCAGGACGTCCCAGTTCCAGGGAGCAGCGGCGCTCCCGTCAGGGTCACAGCCGAAGCGGTGGAACCGCTCTGGATGATCACCAATCCATTTGTGCTGATCGAACAGTTCCGCAGCAGATAACCGCCCAGTGGGCGCATAGCTCGGCTCCGGCGTGCCGAACCTGATCTTCGGCCCCGGCCTCCCGCAGGCGGTCCAGCAGCATGCCCACCCCGAGCGGGTCGTTCAGGGCGGCGTGCCAGCCATCGACCCGGCCGGCAAAAAGCTGAGACCGCGTCGGCGCGCTCAGGAGCGAGAGGACTCGGCGAGGCTCAAGCTGATGATTCCGATGCCGGTGCCCACCGCCAGTTCGTCGGGTCCGGTGGGGACCACGCCGGTCACCGGCACGCCGAGGTCGATGCATCGCCCCGACCGGTCAGGGTGACCGGCAGCGTCCCAGATCCGCACCGTGCCGTCCCGGCTGCCGGAGACGACGGCTGACCCGCCGCCCACCTCGCCGAAGGCCACCGAGGAGACCGTTGCGGTGTGACCACGCAAGGTCTCGCCGACCGGAGTACCGGTCATCAGGTCCCACACGCGGACCGTCTCGTCGGCACCACCCGAGACCAGCAAGGTGCGGCCTTCCACCTCCTTGACCGCCATGGCGACCACGCTGCCGGTGTGACCTCGCATGGCTTCGCCGATCGGGGACCCGGTCGCGGCGTCCCACGCACGCAGTGACTGGTCTTCGCGCCCGGAGACGATCAACGTGCGGCCCCCCACCTCCACCACGGTCAGCGACGCCACGCGATCCGGTACAACTCGGGGCTCACCTATCGGGGTTCCCGTGCCCACCTCCCACAGCTGCACCGCCTTCTTCCAGGTTTTGCCGGCGTCGTCATAGACGGCACCAACGGTGACGATCACCGATCGACCCGCCACAGTCCCCACCGCGATCCTGTTGACGGATTGATTCGGCAGCTCAGCGACAAGGGCGCCGGTGACCGCGTCCCATATCCGGACACTGCCCCATGTGAGAGCAACCAGCAGCACATGGCCATCACTGGTGTGCCCCACCGCCACCGAATGCACCGCGCCGATGCCATTGCCCAGCGGCTCGCCGACCGGAGCACCGGTCGTCGCGTCCCACATCCGTATCGTGCCGTCGTTCCCACCGGAAATGATCACGGAGCGGCCGTCGACGACGCCGGGCGCCAACGAGAGCACCTCGTCGAGATGACCCTGCGGGAGGTCCGCCGTCGTGTCCCACATCCGCACCACGCCGTCACCGCCGCCGGAGACGATCACCGCCCGGTCCTCGACCTGGCCGACCGCCACCGACTTCACCGTGTTGTGATGGAACGACTTCTCCGCGGTCAGGTGGCCGCGCAGGGGTCCGATCGGGGAACCGGTGACCGCGTCCCACACCCGGACCTTATTGTCCGCACCGCCGGAGACGATCACCGCTCGACCGTCGATCCGCCCGATCGCCACAGACTGAACGGCACCGGTGTGGCCTCGGAGAGGTTCATCGACCGGAGTTCCGGTCGCCGGATCCCAGAGCCGAATCGTGCCGTCGTCGCCCGCGGAGACGACGATCACCCGGCCGTCGACCTCCCCGATCGCCACGGACCGGACGGCACCGGTGTGGCCGCGCAGGGGTTCACCGATCGGGGAACCGGTGACCGCGTCCCACAGTCGTACCTCTCCGTCGCCTGTCTCTTTTCCTAACTCGTCGAATTCGACAGCGTGGCCGGAGACGATCACTCGTCGGTCGCCGACCAGCCCCATCGCCACCGAGTTCGCCGTCCTCGACTGGCACTCGATGGGCCTGCCCAGCAGGGCACCCGACGCGGCGGCCATACGCTCAATCGTGTAGTCGAAGCCACCACCTCGGACGATGACCGGCGGGACACGCTCATCATCGGGCCAGATCGTCACCGCAGCCCGGCCTTCGCACAGGGAACGCCAGACTCGGCGGCGGCGCGGGGACTCCTCAGCGAGGCGGTCCCACACGACTGCGGTCGTGTCGCCACAACCGGCCACGATCACCGATCGCCCATCGATGCGTCCGATGGCGACTGAATACACCTCATCAGTGCGCGCCCCGTACCCCGACGAGTACTCGTCGGTGGCGCAGTCGAGGGGGGCACCGATGGGAGCACCGGTGGCCGCATCCCACATGCGCACCCTGCAGTCGCTTCCACCAGACACGATCGTCGCGCGGCCTTCCACATCGCCGATCGCCACGCAGTTGGAGTGCACGAACATCCCGTCTTCACGAAGCGGTAGCTGAGGCGGCGGAAACGCCGCCCACCGGGTCACCCACGCCACCGGCAACCCGGAGGCCAACACCGACGAGGCCAGTTCCCCGGCTCCGGCCGCCCGAGCCGCGACCACCACCCACGCCGCCCGCTCCGCTCCGCCAAGCCGCTCCCAGCCGACCGATGAGGGCACTCCTTCGAACACCAACCGCGCCAGCCGTCCCCGCTTCGACCGCAACGCGGCCATGACGGCCGGTAACCGCTTCCGGTCCAGCGCCCGCAGGAACGCCGGCTCCGTCATCATCGCCCCCCGACCCTTAGGCAGCCATGCCACCTTCAACTCGTCTCGCCTGTCCGACCCGCCGATGCTGCCCGAGCCACGCACAACAGATCTCCGTCCATCCGATCTTGCCGGTCTGGGGGGACACCATAGACGTCATCGGTGACATTGGTGTCCCGAACGCGGGTCAACAATGTCAGTGGCGGCCCGCGCTCGTTGCCGTCGATGAACGTACGCGCAAGCCCGCCGGGTCGTGTGTTGCTGGTCAACTCCGCGACGAGCCACTCCCGCTCCGCAGGCGGTACGACCACCTCTCGGCCTCGGCCGGCCTCTCAGGGCCGGGTGGCGACCAGGGTCGGCGTACGGCGGCGTCGTGTGCCTCCTCCAGCCGTGATCCTCGATAGAGGAAGCTGGAGTTGCGGCCGCGCTGGTCCCATTCGGCGGCCTCATGCACGATCCGGCCGTGCATGATGCGGGCGGCCTGGTCGTCGGCGAGCCAGGACCGCAGGCGCGGCCAGGCGGTAAGCAGTACATCGTGAGCCAGTTCCACCGTCCCGGCCAATCCGCCCGCCGACGCTTGTTTCCGCGCTGGCGGTGGCGACGTGCGGGGCGGTGCTGCAGGAGAGTCCGGCTGCGCCGATCCGGTCCCGAGGTGGTGTGGCGGCCGGTCGGAGGTGCCGGCCGGGCCCATGGCCACCATGAGCCGGGCGCTGGTAAAGGCCTCCACAACCTGCAGCACCTGCCGGGCCGGGCCGCCGGAGTGGGAGGCGTGCTGGTCGTGGCCGTGATCGTGGCCGGGGGCGTGCGGCGGAGCGAGCACCCTCCTTTCGAGAGGGCCGGTCAGCTCAGCGAGTTCGGTGAGGGAAACACGGCGTCGGCTCACCTGCCCGCCGATTCCGGTGACGGCAAACGCCATCAGGATGCGCTGGGCGATCGGCCGCTGCTCAGGATCCAGGAGCCTCCAGGCCTCCTCGGCGGTGTCGGTGACGGCGGTGGCGACTCCGCCGCCGCGATCGTAGGCAGCATGGGTCAGCCGGTCACCTTCCCGGTTGGCCCAGGTGCGAGTCACGGCCCTCGACAGCAGCGGCAGCGCGCCGGCAACTGCCGCCCCGGCTGGGCTATCCCGCTGCAGGACGGCCGAGGTGCGCAGATGGTCGGCCAGGTCGGCGTCGATCTGCTCGGCCAGGCCTTCCTGCAGCCGCAGCTCGGCGGCTGCGGCCGGCCCGGTGATGGCTCGGCGCAGTTCGTGCTCGTTCATCGGGCTCAGCACGACCGCCCGTTCCTCCAGCGCCTGAGCCAACATTGTGCAGGCCGAGCATCGGTCCAGGAAGTCACCGCGCACCGCCAGCACCACGACCCCCGCCGGCAGCCGCTTCGCCCAGTCGGCGGGAGCCTGGTTGCGCATGCCGCCCGCCGCGGCACCGGGCTCCGCTGCGGCCGGATCGTCCGGGCGGGCAGCCAGAGCCTCCAGCGCGGCGAGGAATGTCGCGGCCTCCTCCGGCTTGTTCACATCCTCGTCTTGCCTCGCGTGCGCGCCGGGCCCGCCAGGACCGGCGGTGTCAGCCAGGGTGAACAGCTCCTCGAACTGGTCGACCACCACGATCAGCCGTTCTGCATACCCCTGTTCCCGCGCGCGTGCTCCGCGGGCGGGGACGGCGTGAATGTGTTCGGCGGCCGGGATATCCCGTCTCCAGGCGCGTTGGGCGGTGCAGATATCGCGGATGCCAGTCTCTCCCACTTGGAAGTCCCACAAGTCGGTCGCGACCACTTTGCCGCCACCGACTGGTGTCCCGCCGAGTGGTGGATCAACGATCTTCGCGTGAGGCTCCTATCAGGACGAATGGGGCTGCGTGGACTGAAGAAGTACACGGCTCTGCGGGACGGCGGTCGTCCGGGCTGCTGGGCGGCATGCCGAAGGCCTTTCCGAGTCGGCGGGGCTGGGCAGATTCGGAGCCTGTGGTCGAGCGCGACAGCCTCCAGGCCCTTCTTCGTGATCCTCTCGCTCCCTGCCAGGAGCGCGTCCAGGGCCGCGCCACGGATCAGGTGGGACAGCGAACCGATCATGCTGCCGGTGCGCTGGTGCGGGTAACGGTCCAAGGCGGTGAGGGTACCGGAGCGGTGCGCGCGCAGGCGGAGGGCGTTCTCCAAGGTGGCGAGCAGTTGGCGAAGTCCAACTGGGAGCTGGAGCCGCCACCCTGCAGCAGGCATAGACTGCCGAGGCCCGCGCTGCTGACCTGGTGCAACTATGGGATATCAGCGCACTTGAGTGCTATCCAAAATCGCGGAGGTCCCTCGCCAAACGCCTGGACCATCGTCGCCCGGTTCCCGTTCACGGCCGCCAATGAGGCCGAACAGGTGGCTGGCCCGGGCGAGCAGATCACCATCAGTTGCCCCAGAACGCGAACGGCACACGTTGCTGGAACGAGTCCGTCGCATCACGCACGTGACGCCGAGGGTCACGGCGCATGAGGTATCGCAGAGAGCCGGGTGCCGGAGTGGCCTTCAACGATCACTACGGAACCGTCAGAAAGATCAGGACGAGGACCGTCGGACAGGGCACCCGCAGACTCGCAGGGATTCCCCAGGAGGGCGAGCGCGACGCCGTCGTTGATGCGCATCGTCACTGAGTAGAGGGTTTGCGACTTGCCGTCCGGACCGGGGTGACGGCAGATCGACGACTGAGGATAACCGTCGTGATCGGCAGCGAGTCCAGCCAGCCCCTCGAACGTCCAGTCAGTGTGCTTATTCAGTAGTTGCGTGGCCCGCTGGTAGCGATGGTGAGTTGACGGATACTCATCCAGCGTCGGCGCGACATGCCGGAGTTCGGGAACGAGATTATGATTGGTTCGGACAGCTGTCCTTCCCGGCGAGGTTACGTACTCCCGATCAGGGGTGGCGTCGAAGACTCGGGTAGTCGATTTGTCGGCAGCGACGCAGATGAGCGGTATCAGCCAAGGTTGACGGCTGAGGTTGCGCGCGAATTCCTCAACCGACGTACTCACTCGAAGGAGCGGACCGATGTTGGCCGGGCGACTTGTCGGCGAAGCGCGGCGAGTCGAGCACCGCGAGGACCTGCTCGCGCTCGGCGTCGGACAGTTCGGCCGGGTGGTGGAACGGCCGGCGCGGCCCCTGCACGGGCGGGCGCGGGTTGCGCCGGCGGTGCACCGTGGCCCGGGATTTCCCGAACACCGCGCACGCCCGGACCGTCCCGACCGACTTTTCCAAAGCCGGGAAATACTCGTCCGGCACCTGGTTCAGTTCGTGTCGGAGTCCGCGCTGCTTGAGATGTCCTGAAGCAGCGCGAATGCTTTTCCCGCGATGTCCAGCGCGGTTTTGGTCTTGCCCAGTTCGCCGGCCAGTTTCTCGTTGCGGGACTCGAGTTTTGCGGTGTCGGCCTTGAGTTTCTTGTTCTCGGCTCGTAGCCGGGCCAGTTCCTCCGACTCGGCGCTCTTGTGCGGCTGGCCGGACGTGGCCGGGAGCCTTCCGTGCTCGGCCTGCTTCCTCCAATGCACGATATGGGAGTGATACAGCCGTTCCTTGCGGAGCAGGGCGCCTCGCTCGGGGCTGCCCTCGGGCAGCGCGTCGAAGGCAGCCAGGATACGTGCCTTGTATGCCTTGGTGAACGTCCGTCGTTTGGGCCGGGCCGGCTGCTCATCGGTCACTCGACCATCCTGCCCCGTTATGGCGCTCTGGTCGGCGAGGGTCATCGTCACTGTCTCGATCGTCCTGTCTCACCCTGCTTCACATCAGAAGGACCCATCTGTCCCATGTATCACAGCAGTCTGACAGAGAGGGCTCCGGCAGCCGGCCGTGGTCGCGGGGCATCGCTTCCATCCATCGGAGGTGATCTTCCGCCGTCGCTGCATGCCGATCCGCTCGTGCTGCCCCCGCATCGACCGCCTCCACCAGCGCGGACCTAGCCGGCCCACTGCGGTCGACCTCACCGACACCCGGCAACGAGCCGCCCACCCTGCGGCCAAACCTCGGCCGGTCGATCGCGGTCTTGGAGCGGGCGGGGTCTGGCTGCCGGGTGCCGCCAGTCGCTTGGCCCAGGCGGGCACGGCTGGTGTGGTGTGGCTTCGCTGTTGGCACCAGGCCAGCCAGGACAGTACGGCGGCGCGGCGGGCGTTCCAGGTGTTGACCGCCGCCCCGCCCCACAGTGTTTCCAGGACCTCGCCGATCTCGTCGTCGGCCACCGCCGCGAGCGGGCGGTGCTCGCCGAGCCGGAGCGCGATCTTGCCGACGCCAGCGGCGTAGGCGCGCACGGTGTTGGGGTTGGGCAGGGTGTCGAGGAAGGCGTCGGCCGCAGCGGGGACCGTCAGATGCTGGCCTGTCGGCAGTTGCGCCACGATGGGCACCACGTTGGCGGGCGTCATCTCCTCCTGCGGCACATCGTCCAAAGGGCTCAGGCCGAGGATCGCCGCGTCCCCGGGTGGCGTGCATGCTCCACGTCGAGCCCCAGTGATCTGAGCAGGTCGAGCAGTTCGGCGTGATAGAGCTTGGCGGGATCGCCGGTCTGCGTGCCGAGATGACCGTAGACCTCCAGGGAAATCAGACCGTGCATGCAGCCCCACATGCGCAGCGCGAGGGCGACGGCGGCCGGGGGCAGGTCGGTTCAGCAGCCGCTGGGTGGCGGCCTGGGAGCGGTCCCCGGCGTGCTTGGCGATCGTCCAACCATTGCGTTTGGGCAGGTCGGACATGACGGCACGGATGTACTTGGCGGCCTGCAAGCGGGGCTCGATCCGGGCGAACATCGGTGCCAGCGCGTTGAGCAGCTCGTCGGTGTTTCGTTGCACGCGCCGCGCTTCTAGGATGAGCGCGGCAGCCGCTCTCGATCTTGTACTCGTCACACAGGCATGATCACGAGCGGCTGCTCTCGTTGTGCCTGCTTCCGATCTCAAGATCGCAACGGACTATTGCCCATCCGCGCTGGTCACAACGTGAATGGTGACTGCCGTACCAGGGGAGTAAGAGCCGCCGCTCCCGTACTTCACGCCACGAGATTCCCGATGGTCTGCGCCCCACGGACACGTTGACCCTCAATGCGTGTTCGTTGCCTGGTGGGACGCCGGGCTGGTCAATTTCGATGGCGACATACCGGACTCCGTTAGCCAGGTTGCAGGCAGCGCAGTCAACCGGACCCCGGCTCAGTTTGTTACCGCACTCGGTGCGGATGAGCCGGTCGTAGGCGGCGTCCACCACTCGCCAGAGGCGCCTGTTGGGCTCGTCGATCACCGTCTCGGCGATGTCGCGCTCATCCAGGGCGGCCAGGGTGCCGAACTCCTGCGCGACGAACCCCCGCCATCCTGATTCGAGGGTGCCGCTGGGACGGCGTGACACAAGCCAGGTTCTCCAGCATTGGACCGATCCAGTACGGTTCGACGCCTGCCGGGCAGCCCTGGACCGTGCGCCACTACGATGGCAACGCCCTCCTTACCCGGGTTGGGGCCTGCTCACCGGACCGCCTCGAAGCGCGGGGCAGCTCAACAGGACGGAACAGCGTGGACATCGGCACACAGGAAGAGATGAGTCCGAAGCAGGCGCCTGGCCGCGCCCGGCCCAGGAAGCTGCTCCTGCGCGCGCTCGCGGGAGAACGGACCGAGCGGCCGCCGATCTGGCTAATGCGGCAGGCCGGACGCTACTTGCCCGAGTACCACCGGATCCGCGAGGCCGCCGGCGGCATGGTCGGGCTCTGCAACTCGCCCGAGCACGCTGTCGAGGTCACCCTGCAGCCAATCCGTCGTTTCCCGCTCGATGCCGCCATTGTCTTCGCTGACCTTCCGCAGGTTGCCGCCGCGCTCGGCCAGACCTTGGACTACCGCGCCGGCGATGGGCCGGTACTGACGCCTCCCGTCCGCTCGGCAGCGGACATAGCCGACTTCCTGGGCGTTTCCCGTCTCCATGAGGAACTGGCCCCGGTATACGAAACGGTCAGGCAACTTACCCGTGACCTGCCTCCCGAGGTGACACTGATCGGGTATGCCGGCGCGCCGTGGACCATCGCCACCTACATGGTCGAAGGACGCGGCGGCGGCCCGTCAGAGCACGCCGTCGTCAAGCAGTGGGCCCTGAGCGACCCGGAGGGGTTCCAGCCCCTGATCGACGTGCTCACGACTGCTGTCATCCAGTTCCTGGGCCGCCAGATCGAAGCGGGCGCGGAAGCGGTCCAGTTGTTCGACACCTGGGCCGGGATCCTCCCCGACGCCCTCTTCGAACGCTGGTGCGTCAAGCCAGTCGCCGCCATCATCGCAGCGCTGAAGGGCAAATACCCGGGCGTTCCCGTCATCGCCTTTCCCCGAGGCGCAGGACTCGCCTACGACGGCTTCGCCGAGGCGACCGGCGCGGACTGCATCAGCCTGGACGCCACGGTCCCCCTTAACTGGGCCGCGCAAAATCTACAGCGCGGCCTCGGCCGCTGCGTGCAGGGCAACCTCGACCCCCAGCTCCTGGCCGCCGGCGGCCAGGCACTCAACGCCGAGACAGACCGCATCCTGCGTGCCCTGAGCGGGGGGCCGTTCGTGTTCAACCTGGGACACGGCATCATCAAGACCACGCCCCCGGAGAATGTTGCCGCCCTTGCCGAGCAGGTGCGCTCCTGGACCACGCCCGTCCCGCCGCACCCGCTGGGTAATCACACGGGGCACCGGCCGCCCAGCGAGTAGACCGCTTCGCGGAACTGGCGACAACTCTCATTTTGGCAGTTGTCACTGTGCTAGGCACAAAACTGTTGCTCTGCGTATATAGAGCCGAACGTATCGTGATTTCTACCTGGCGCGATGATGCCACTGGGACGGCGTAACACAAGCGAGGTTCTCTCGCATGACTATGACCTCCCGGACCTGATCGTCGGAGATCCAGGGGCTGTGTCGTGGGCCGAGCTGGGCCGGAGCATGAGCCCGGACTGGTCCAGGAGATGGACAACGTCGATGCGGGTCAACGGCGCGGAAGTGGTCTGCCCCGTCCGTGACTTGACCTCGTTCGAGGTGCGTTGGGCCGAGCCAGTGCGCCGGTTCACCTGGCGGACGGGGCAAAGACATCGGCCCGGGCTGGCCTTCATGGTCAGTACGGGGTTGGCAGGCTGGATTTGAACAAGCGCCGCGCGTGGCCCCTCGCCCTGAGGTTCGGTTGCGTGTCAGCGCCTTCCCTGCCAGGAGTAGAAGGCGCCCTCCAAGTGCTCGAAATAGTGATCGACGTGATCCTCCGACCACTCCACGTCCTCGAGGATTGGAGCCGGATCGCCCTGCGGACTCCAGGCGTAGCCGTAGGGGCTGAACAACTCCTCCCCTTGCTGGAAGACGACGACGCCGTGCTCGCGGCGGATCTCCTCAAAGTCCATCCCGCCGACGGTGCGAGGGCTGACCCGGTCGCCTTCCCTCACTGTGCGTGCGAACGCCTCCATCCCTGCCGCCGAGCGGATGAATCGCTGGTCATCGGTGCCGCGAATGGCCACGATTGCCACTATCACCAGGACCGCAGCCCGGTACCTGTCAAGAACTTTGAGACAGTTTCCTGCTATTTGGACGCTATGAGCGCTTGTGGGGTTGGTGGGTTGATCCACGCAGTGGTCGGCAGCGGTGGCGGGCTGGGTGGACGGCCGAACCGAGTGGGATTGGCGGCGTAGGCAGCGGCCAAGACCTTGGCCCGCTGCTCTTGAATCTGCGCGGCCTGACCGAAGTAGGCCTCCCAGTCAGGCGCGGGGCGTAGGTGGTCTCACCCGAGGTGGTCGGGCCGAAAACGGCGTCGATGAGGGTGCGGGTGCCGCAGGCGACCAGGGCGAGCAGCCGGACTTGCGGGTATCCGGTGCCGCCGTGGTTGCCCGCCTGCTTGGTGAACCGGGTCAGAACCGCAGGGGTGTCGGCGACGGTCAGGGTGGTGCCGTCCAGCGCGACCACCAGCAGTCCCCGCCAGCGGGCCGCTGGTGGGTGCAGGGTGGGCGCCGGGCCCCTCAGCAGGCCGAACAGCCATCGCAGGGGCTCGGCACCGATACGTCGGCGGGCCTGGGCCAACGCGCTGGCTGTCGGCGCGGCCAGCGGCAGGCCCGACAGCGCGCCGGTGAGCTTGCGCCATACGGCGGGGTATCCCACCTCTGGGAACAGGCAGGCGGCCAGAACCAGGTACACCACGACCCGGGAGGGCAGATCCCGCAGCCGCGACTGCACGGTCCCGGTGGCGCTGAGCGCCTCATCGACCATCTCGAAAGGTATGAGCTGGGTGAGTTCGCCGAGATGACCGGGCGCGAACCGGCCTCCGGCCACCGTGATGACACGTGTGATGGCAGACTGTCCGGACAGCGGAGCCTCCGGTCTTTGTGAACGGCTTGTCTTGGTCGACTGCCAGTTCTACCGGGGCTCCGCTCCTCACGTCCGACGAAACCGCAGCTTGCGACCGCTGGACAACCCCACCCATCCACAAACTTCACGGCCTTGCTGCTAGCCGGGGTGAGGTCCGGTACGACCAGCGTGGCCGAGATGTTCGGCCGTAGCGGCGAGGAACTGGTGAAGAAGACGCGGGTGGCGCAGGTTCTTCGCGCGGTTCCTGGGCGGGCCGGCGAGGGTCGCGGCGCTGATGGCCGTGTCGGGGGTGGCTGAGAAGCGCCGGGTCGGCGAACTGACCAAGCAACAGCGGGAGCGTCTGCTGCAGGCATTGGCCGGCTGATCGCCGAAGATCAGCCGAGTGCGGGCCTCCTCTGCAGGGGTGAGGCCCACTCCTCGGTACCGGTTCAGCCTCACGGCGGTGCTGCAAGCGCGCGCGAAAGGCGTCGCCTTAGCGATCAGCCAGTCCCGCCACCATGCTGCCCGTTTCTGCCAGTGCGACTTACAGGGGGCGCTCAAGGCGGTGATGACGGTGGGGTGTCCAGAGGAAGGCTAGGTGTGCGCTGGAAACGTCACGGTGATGCGTATGCCGCCTTCCGGGTTTGGCCGGGCGTCGAGTTGTGCGCCGTGGGCGGCGGCGACAGCCTTGACGATGGACAGTCCGAGTCCGAGTCCGCTGTCGTGGCCGGCTCTGGCGGTGCCGGCGCGCTGGAACGGCTGGAACAGTCGGCCGAGCTCCGTTTCGGGGACACTGGGCCCGGTGTTGACCACCGTGAGCACGGCTTGTCCGTCCGCCTGGCCGGTGGTGACGTGGAGGGTGCCGGAGGGGACGTTGTGGCGCAGGCCGTTGTCCACCAGGTTGGTCACCAGGCGTTCGACGAGGCGGGGCGCGCCGGAGGCAGGAGCGGGATTGAGCGTCGTGGTGAGGCGAACGCCTCGGTCGGCGGCTTCGGAGGCGCGTGTGCGGATGATGTGATCGGTGATGTTGAATAGGTCGAAGGGTTCGTGGTGGTCGAGCCCGGTCTCGCTGCGTGCGAGGGTGAGCAGCGCCTCGATCAGCCGTTCCTGCTGGGCGTTGGCCGACAGCACCCGTTCGTGGGCGGCGCGCAGGGATTCGACGCCGGCGTCGGGGTTGGCCAGAGCCACCTGCACCATGGTGCGCTGCCGGGCCAAGGGGGTCCGTAGCTCGTGGGAGGCGTTGGCGATGAACTGGCGCTGGGCGTTGAAGGAGGCCTCCAGTCGGCCGAGTAGTTCGTCGAAGGTGTTGCCGAGCTCTTTGAGTTCGTCGTCCGGTCCGCCGAGTGCCAAGCGCGCGTGCAGGTTCGTCGCGGAGATCTGGCGTGCGCTCCTGGTGATCGTCCGTAGCGGGCTCAGGGCTCGGCCTGCGACGATCCAGCCCAGGACGATCGAGAGGACCGACATGATGGCCAGGGCGATCGCGGACTGGGTGAGGAGCTGGCGCAGCTCGGCCTCGTGCTGGCGCACGGCCTGGGCGCGCATGCGGCCCGCCTGCGCCTGGACCTGCTCGGGGGTGAGCCCTTCTGGCACGCTGAGGATGTGGGGGCTGACGTCGGCGGCGCTGCCGGGCTGGCCGATCAGGTGGCTGCCGTCCTGACCGTCGAAGACGACGGCGCTGGTGGCATGGGCTACCAGCACGTAGGTGATAGCGAGCAGGCCGGTGCCGGACAGCAGGAAGAGGGCGCCGTAGATCAGGGTCAGGCGCATGCGGAGGGTACGGCGAGGCGGGCGGGAAGGACTGGTGGCTGGCATGGGAACCTTCACACGCGGTAGCCGGACTTAGCCACGGTCTCGATGATCGGCGGATCGCCGAGCTTGGCCCGGAGCCGGCTGATCGTGGTCTTGACGGTGTGGCTGAACGGGTTGGCGAACTCGTCCCATACCCGTTCCAGCAGCTCTTCGGCGGACACGGTCCGCCCTTGGGAGGCGAGCAGCAGTTCCAGGACCCCGAACTCCTTGGGCGTGAGCTCCAGCGGCCGCCCGGCCCGGTAGGCCAGGCGCTGTGCGGTGTCCACCACGAGATCTCCATGGCGCAGGGTCGGCGGGACTGCGGGGTGGGCGCGCCGCGCCAGCGCGCCGATGCGAGCGACCAGCACCGGGAAGTCGAACGGCTTGGGCAGGTAGTCGTCGGCGCCGATGCCGAGCCCGTCGATGAGGTCCTCGTTGGTGGCCGCGGCGGTGAGCATGAGTACTCTGCTCCGGCATCCGGTGGTGATGAGTTCGGCGCAGATCTCATCGCCGTGCATGCCTGGCAGGTCCCGGTCCAGCAGGATCACGTCGTAGTCGTTGTCCAGGGCGCGGGTGAGCCCGCCGGGGCCGTCGAGCGCGACGTCCACGGCCATCCGCAAGCGGCGCAGGCCCTCGGCGATCGCCTCGGCCATCTCCTCGTCATCCTCGATCACGAGTACCCGCACATCGGTTCCTCCCTCGTTGTCCTGGGCGCAGGGTGGCGTGCCGGGGGTTACGGGAAGGTATCAGCGCCTGGCCTCCGGCGGCTCCGGCTCGACGATACCTTTCTGTAACCGCTGCCTCGGTAGACCTCTCTGCCATGGAAGATGACATGCACAGCGCCGCCTTCAGCCGGCGCGGACTCCTGACGGGGGCGGCGGGTCTCGCCCTGGGACTGGCGGTGGCGCCGTCCACGGCTGCGCGGGCGTCCGCTGGGCGGCTGAGGCTGCCGGCGCCCACAGGCTCCTACGACATCGGCACGGTGGCGCTGCGTCTGGTGGATCGTGGCCGGCGGGATCCATGGTGGCAGACCAAGCACGACCGCGAGCTGATGGTCACCCTGTGGTACCCCGCCAAAGGCGGCGCAGCGACCACTGTCTGGATGCAGCCGAAAGAACTGGCCCACTATCGGATCACGGTCACCAAGAACCTGCTGCAGACCGCCAAGCAGATGGAACTGGGCGAGGTGGACATCGATCTGAGCAAGGTGCGCTTCCCGCTCACCCACGCCCGTAGCAGCGCGCCGGTCAGGCCCTCCTCGTCCCGCCCCTATCCGGTGGTGCTCTACTCGCCGGGCGCCGGAGAGTCCCGCTGGCTGGGCACCACACTCGTGGAGGACCTGGCCAGCCGTGGTTACGTCGTCGTCGCGATCGACCACACCTACGACGCCGGCGCGGTGCAGTTCCCCGGCGGACGGGTCGAGACCGTCAGGCCCGGCCTCGACGAGAACGGCGCCTACAGCGTGATGAAGGTGCGCATCGCCGACACGAAGTTCGTGCTCGACCAGCTCATCGCGAACCGCTCGCTGCCGAAGGGACTGGCCGGCAGCTTGGACCTGGACCGGATCGGTATGTTCGGGCACTCCCTGGGCGGTTCGACCGCGGCCCAGGCCATGGCGAACGACTCACGGATCAAGGCCGGGATCAACCTCGACGGCCACGTCGTCCCGACCGTCTCGGTCGATCCGTCGAAGACGACACCGGAGCAGGCGGCCGAGTTGGTGGGCGAGGTCGCCACCAAGATCGGCAAGCGGCCCTTTCTGATCTTCAGCAGCAACGGCAAGGGACCCGAGGAGCTCGGCGTCCTGATGTCCGGCTTCTGGAACAAGCTGCGCGGTGAGCGGCACTACCTGTCCATCGTCGGCACGACTCACGCCAGCTACACCGATGTGAAGTCGATCATTCACCAGCTGGCGGCGATGAAGGTCATTCCCGAGGCTCTGACCCAGACGGTGGGCACGATCAGCGCGGAACGGGCGGCCGCCGCCGAGCGCGCCTACATCGCCGCCTTCTTCGACCGCCATCTCCGCGGCGGCGACGGCCGCTTGCTGAACGGGCCGTCCGAGAAGTACCCCGACGTTCGGTTCTTCCAGTGAAGACCTCTGTGCCGACGATCACACGTCTACTCGCCGTGTCCCTCGGAGCACTGCTCCTGGTGCCGGGCGCTGCGGCGCAGGCCGAGCAGGGCACAGCGGTGCGGGCCGTGCAGGACACGACGGCATGTGCCGCAGCCAACGGCCCGGGGCAGCCCGAACCGCTGAAGGCCACCACGATCACCACCATCGAACAGGTGTACCGCTGCATTTTCGACCACTACTACGGCAGCAAGGCTCTCGACGGCCGCAAGCTGTTGGTGGCGGCGTTCGCCGCGTTCGCCCAGGAGCTGCACCGTCGCGGACAGGACCGCCCCGAGGCGGTGATGCCCGCGCTGACGGGCGACCGCAGCGGTGACTGGGACGCCTTCGGCGCCGTATACCAGCGCGTGACCGGCTCGCTGCCGCAAGACGCCGTGCTGCGGCAGGCACTGGCTGCGGCGACCCTCGGCGGCATGATCCGCGCTTTGGGTGACAACCATGCCAGGTGGCAGCGCACCGAACTGCCGCCCGGCTACCAGCCGGGCCAGGAGTACGGCTTGGGCATGACCACCTTTCCCTCCAGCGGCTTGATGAACGGTGCGCCGCAACAGGCGCTGCCCCCCTTGTATGTCCGCAGCGTGCTCGGTGGAGCGGCCGCCGAGCACGACCTGCGCCCCGGCGACGTCATCGAGACGGTCGACGGCGACACGCCGTTCGCCGGCGGCGTCCTGTCGCCGGGCGTGGTGAACCTGCTCTACCCGAGCTACCCGCGCACCTCCGCGGTCCACCTCAAGCTGCGCCGTCCGGCCACGGGCCGCACCTGGACGGTGGCGCTGAAGCCCGCCTTGTACGAGCCCGCCGCCAAAACCGTGGCCGCCAAGCTCCTGAACGGCGACATCGCCTACGTCAAGCTGACCGGCTTCGCGCCGAAGGCCGCCGACGCGGTGCTCAAGGCGATCACCGACCTGGGCACGCCGAAGGGCGTCGTGCTCGATGTGCGCGGCAACCGCGGCGGCTCCTCGGCCGAGGTCGACCGGCTGCTCGGCGCGTTCGCCCACGGCAAGGTCACCGCCTACCTGTGCGACGGCGCGGGTGCGTGCACCGCGAGCCGCACCGACGACACCGTCCCGCTGCTGAACCTCCCCCTGGCCGTGCTCACCGACCGTGACTGCGCCTCGGCCTGCGATCACTTCACCTCCGCGGTCAAGGCCAACGGCCTGGGCGCTCTCGTCGGCACACGTACCGCCGGCATCGTGTCGGGCCCGGCCACCGCATACGCGCTGGACGACGGCAGCGCGCTGCTCCTGCCCGCCCTCTACCACCTCGGGCCCGGCCGCGAGGTCATCGACCGCAGCGGCACGCCGCCCCACCACTACGTGCCGACGACCGCGAAGGACATGTCCACCGGGCGCGATCCCGTGCTGGCCAGGGCGCTGACTGTGCTCGCCGGCTAGAGAAGGAGACGTTTCATGCGTATCACCACGGTCATGGCGTACGGCTTGCTGACCCTGGTTCTGGCTGCTTGCGGCCAGAACCAGGAGACCGGCGCCTCAGTCGCCTCGGCGGGAAGCCCCGCCGCCACGACGAGCGCCGCCAGTACCGCCTCGGGCAATGACGGCGGGCTGAAGTTCGCGCAGTGCATGCGCGAGAACGGCATCGAGATGCCCGACCCGGAAGGGTCCGATGGGCGGATCCAGGTCAGGCTCCCGGAGGGAGCCGACCCTCAGAAGGCCAAGACGGCGATGGAGCAGTGCAAACAGCACCTGCCCAACGGCGGCGAGCCGGAGCAGGCCGACCCGCAAAAGCTGGAGCAGCAGCGCAAGTTCGCCCAGTGCATGCGGGACAACGGCGTGCCCAAGTTCCCCGACCCAGACGCGAGCGGCGGCTTCAAGATGGGCCCCGACACCGGCATGGACCCCAACGACCCCAAGGTTCAGGCGGCCCGCCAGACGTGCGCCAAGTTCCAGCCGGCCGCGCCATCGGGCGCCCCGACCGAGACTTGGAGCGGCGGGTGAGCAGATGGCTGTTCGCGGGTCTGGCCGCGGCGGTGCTCGCCGCCGCGGCCTGGCTCTGGCTGGGCGGCGCCACGGCAGGCGCACCGCAGCAGACGGCGGCGGGCGGCCTGCCACCGGCCACCACGAAGGTCACCCGGCAGACCCTCGTGGACACCCAGACCAAGGCGGGCACCCTCGGTCACGGCCCGCAAACGGTCCTGTCGAGCAAGCTGGCCGGGACCCTGACCCGCGTGCCCGCCGTGGGGGCCACCGTCAAGCGCGGCAAGACCGTCTACCGCGTCGACGACACCCCGGTCATGCTCCTGTACGGCTCGCTGCCCGCCTACCGCGCGCTGTCGCCCGGCGTCGAAGGCACCGACGTCGAGCAGTTCGAGCGCAACCTGCGCGCACTGGGCTACGACGGCTTCACCCTGGATGAGACCTACTCCTCCCAGACCGCCACGGCGGTGCGGGAGTGGCAGGAAGACCTCGGCCTGCCGCAGACGGGGACGGTGGAGCTCGGCCGGGTCGTGTACACGGTCGGACCGGTACGAGTGGACGCCCACAAGGCCACCGCCGGCGACGCCCTCCAGCCGGGAACGGCGGTGCTGGCCGTCACGGGCACCACGCGCGTGGTCACCGTGGAACTGGAGGTGTCGGAGCAGCATCTGGCCACGAAAGGCGCCACGGCAGCCATCGAGCTGCCCGACGGCAAGACCATCAAGGGCAAGGTGGCCAAGACCCAGGTCGTGATCGACACAGGCGACGACGGCGGCGGCGAGACGGCGGACCCGGAGACGAAGATCGAGGTCACGATCACGATCAGCGGTAAGAAGGCCGCCTTTGACCAGGCTTCGGTGGACGTCGCGTTCACCGCCTCCAGCCGCAAGAACGTGCTGACCGTGCCGGTGGCCGCACTGCTCGCCCTCGCCGAGGGCGGCTACGGCGTCCAAGCGGTGGACGGCACCGCCACCCGTATCGTGCCCGTGCGCACCGGTCTGTTCGCCGGCGGCCGGGTCGAGGTGACGGGCGGCGGCCTGAGCGAAGGCCTGACGGTGGGGATGCCGTCATGAGCGCCATGGTCGAACTCGAGGAGGTGACCAAGTCCTACCCCGGCGGCGTGACGGCCCTGGGCGGCGTCACGTTGTCCATCGGGCACGGAGAGATGGTCGCCATCGTGGGCCCGTCCGGCTCGGGCAAGTCGACCATGCTGAACCTGATCGGCACCCTGGACCGGCCCACCTCCGGCACGGTCCGCATCGACGGTCACGACGTGGCCGCGCTGGCCGACCGTAGGTTGTCGGCCCTGCGCGCCCGCCGGATCGGCTTCGTCTTCCAGCAGTTCCATCTTGCCCCCGGCTTGTCCGCCCTGGACAACGTCGCCGACGGGCTGCTCTATACCGGCCTGTCGAAGCGGCAGCGCCTGCGCCGGGCCAAGGAGGCGCTGCTGCGCGTCGGGCTCGGCGACCGGCTCAGTCACCGGTCGCACGAGCTGTCCGGCGGGCAGCGGCAGCGGGTGGCCATCGCCAGGGCGGTGGCCGGCGAGCCGGGACTGCTGCTGGCCGACGAGCCGACCGGGAACCTGGACTCGGCCTCCGGGGCCGGCGTGATGGCGCTGCTGCGCGAGTTGCACACCGCCGGCACCACGGTCGTGGTCATCACCCACGACCGGGAGATCGCCGCGAACCTGCCCCGTCAGGTGGCCATGCGCGACGGGGCGGTGATCTGAATGCCCGCGGACATGATGTCGCCCGCCCGGTTGCGTCCGCGCGACGTGCTCAGCGTGGGCGCGTCCGGATTGCGCACCCGCCCGCTGCGGGCGTTCCTGTCGGCGCTGGGCGTCGCGATCGGCATCGCGGCGATGATCGCCGTGGTCGGCATCTCCTCCTCCAGCAGGGCCGAGCTGGATCGCACGCTGGACGCGCTCGGCACCAACCTGCTCACCGTGTCGCCCGGCGACACGGTGTTCGGCGAGGACGCCACGCTGCCCCGCGAGGCCGTCGAGATGATCTCCAGAATCGGCCCCGTGAAGCAGGTCGCCGCCACCGGCAAGGTCGCCGACACCCGCGTCTACCGCAACGACCGCATCCCCGAGGCGCAGAGCGGGGGCATCTCCGTACAGGCCGCGCACCTGGACCTGCCGCGGACCGTCGGCGCCGCCATCGCCCACGGCACCTGGCTCAACGCCGCGACCGCACGGTACCCGGCCGTGGTTCTGGGTGCCACGGCCGCCCGGCGGCTCGGCGTCGGGGACGCGGGAGAGCACGTTCAGGTGCTGCTCGGCGGCAGATGGTTCACCGTCGTCGGCATCCTGGCGCCGGTGCCGCTGGCCGCCGAACTGGACTCGGCGGCGCTGATCGGCTGGCCGGCCGCGGCCTCCTACCTCGGCTTCGACGAACGGCCCACCACCGTCTACACCCGCAGCGCCGACGCCGCCGTGGAAGCGGTACGGGCGGTGCTGGCGGCCACCGCCAACCCGCCGGCGCCCAACGAGGTGAAGGTCTCCCGGCCGTCGGACGCGCTGGCCGCCCGCCAGGCCACCGACCGCGCCTTCACCGGGCTGCTGCTCGGCCTGGGCGGCGTCGCCCTGCTGGTCGGCGGCGTCGGGGTGGCCAACACCATGGTCATCTCGGTCCTGGAACGCCGCGCGGAGATCGGGCTGCGCCGCTCACTCGGCGCGACCCGGGGCCAGATCCGGCTGCAGTTCCTGACCGAGTCGCTGGTGCTCTCCGCCCTCGGCGGCCTCGCCGGCGTCCTGGCCGGAGCCGCCGTGACCGCCGTGTACGCCACTAGCCAGACCTGGCCCGCCGTCGTGCCCGTGTGGACGATGGCGGGCGGCGTGGCCGCCACCGTGCTGGTCGGCGCGATCGCCGGCCTGTACCCGGCCATCCGCGCTGCCCGTCTGGCACCCACCGAAGCCCTGGCCGCGGCCTGAACCTGTTGTTCGCCGCACGGAAGCGCGGGACGACCGCAGACCGTGCGGAGAAAGACCTCAACGTTCCAACGTCGCAGGAAACCACGGCATGAGCCGAGCTTCCCCCAGCGACGCATTCCCATCGAAAAGGACGACAAGATGTCTCGTGTCAAATCCGCCGCCATAGCCGGCCTCGCCTGCACGACGCTGGTCCTGGGTGTCGCCGCGCCCGCCACCGCCGTGCGGGCGGGTTTCTCGTGGACGGCCGCAAGCATGGCACCGACCAGCGCCGAGGTGCAGCGTGCGGTGAACGAGTTGGCCAAGCGGTCCGGCGTGGTAGGCGTCATCGCCGAGGCCTACTACGACGGCAAGCGCGTCGCCCGCGCAACCGCCGGCTCCCGCCTGCTCGACGGCAAGGGCGGCATGATCCCCTCCGGATCCCGCTACCGGGCCTGGTCCCAGACCAAGTTCATGACCGCCGCGGTCCTGCTGCAACTGGTCGACGAAGGCAAGCTGGGCGTCGACGACAAGCTCAGCGACGTCCTGCCGATCGTGGCCGAGAAGGATCTCGTGGAGCGCGCCGACGAGATCACCGTACGCCAGCTCATCCAGCACACCTCCGGCATCCCCGACTACCCCGGCCAGATCCAACCCTTCGACACCACCTACAAATCCCCACTCGACCTAGTGAAGATCTCCCGCAAGCTGCCCCGCAAGCAGGAACCGGGCGAGAAGCCCGCCTACTCCAACACCAACTACGTCCTGCTCGGCCTGATCGTGGAGAAGCTGACAGGCAGGACACTCGGCCAAGAGTTCGGCCGGCGGCTGTTCACCCCCTTGAAGATGACCCGCACCTACCTGCCCACCAAGCCCACCCAGGGCATCAAGGGACCGCACGGCCACGGCTACCACCCCGACGAGCAAGGCGAGCTACGCGACGCCGACGGGGTCAACGCCACCGACCCGTGGGCCGCCGGCGGCGTGGTCTCCACCGCGCACGACCTGTCCGCCTTCTACCGCGCGTTCCAGCGGGGCAAGCTGCTGCCCCAGGACTTGCAGAAGATTCTCATGCCCCGCCCGGGCGGCCAGGCGGCAGACCCCGCACGATGCGCCGACCCGTTCATGGGCGCCGGTCCCGGCTCCCTCTCCGTGACCTCCGCCTCCCCCGACGGCCACCTCCAACTCGCCGTGTCAGCCACCCTGTCCACCGACCAGCCCAGCCTGGGCCAGGCCATCGCGGAAACCTCCCGGGCGGTGCTGTGCCCCACGCAATAGACCTGGTCACCTGAGCAGCAGGGACAAGGATGACCAGATGATCACGACCGCCAGGTCATCGAGCTCCCCGCATCAGGCGTCTGTATCGCGACGTTTCAGCGGCGATCCGGGGCGGCCCGCCGCCCCGGATCGGCAGGCGAGAGCCGGCGACGAAGGACTCACCCTCCGGGTGCGTGGTCCGTCGAGCCGGCGTTCGCAGCGATGGGGAGTCGAGGTCGCCCCCAGCGCGGTCAGGAGCGCTTCAGCGGCTCCATCCTGGCCCTGTAATCGCTTACTGATGGTGCACGATGCGGCGACATGTGTTGTCACGAGCCATTGAATCCGGGTGGCGGGCCCGGGCGATGAAGATGTACCCCTCGGACTTCGAGGCGGCGCCGGCGCCGATCCGCATCACGCTGCTGGCCGCGTTGTGCCATGTCCGGCAGGCCGAGATCACCGACGGTCTCGTGGAGCTGCTGGTCCAGCTCGTCCACAAGATCAGCGTGCGGGCAGAGAAGAAGGTCGAGGGCGAGCTCAACGCCGAGTTCCGGCGGGTGCACGGCAAGAGCGGCATCTTGGTGAAGCTCGCGACCGCGGCGTTGGGGCTGCCGGAGGAGATCGTCCGCAAGGCCCTGTACCCGGTGGTCGGCAAGCGGACGTTGGAGGACATCATCGCCGAGGCCAAGGCGAACGAGAAGGAGTTCAACACCCGGGTCCGGACCAAGCTGCGCGGCTCCTACTCCCACCACTATCGGCGCGGTCTGCCCAAACTGCTGCGGGCGGTGACGTTCGGGTGCAGCAACGACACCTTCCGGCCGGTGATGGACGCGCTGGACCTGCTGGAGCGGTACGCCGATTCCGACGAGGACTTCTACGCTGCCTCCGAGGTGGTGCCGTTGGAGCATGTGGTGCCCGAGGACTGGAAGGAAGCGGTGGTCGACCCCGACACCTGGCTGGTCGAGCGGATCCCGTATGAGCTGTGTGTCCTGGTGGCGTTGCGCAAGGCGATCCGACGCCGGGAGATCTTGGTGGAGGGCGGCAACACCTGGCGCAATCCCGACCACGACCTGCCGGTCGACTTCGAGGACAACCGGGACGTGCACTACGAGGCGCGGGCCAAGCCCCGCGACCCCGCCGACTTCATCGCCGACCTCAAAAAACGGCACGTCGCGGCGCTGGACCGGTTGAACAAGGGGGTGAAGAAGCACGCCACCGGCGGCGTGAGGATTACGAAGAAGAAGGGCGAGGCGTGGATCAGCGTCCCACCGGTCGGTACGAACATGGGGATCAGACGGGTCGCCGACGGCACGGCCGCAGTCGCGGGGATGGAGGCCGACACCGAGGTCGCGCTGCGCCGCACCCGCCGGATGTTCGTCAACCGCGACAACCTGCGGGCCGCGATCCGCACTGTGGTCAACAAGACGCTGGAGGCACGCGACATCTCCCGGTGGGGGCCGGGCACCGCGTGCGCGTCGGATTCGCGCAAGTTCGGCTCCTGGTCAGCGAACTTCATAACCGAGTAGCACCAACGATATGGAGGTGCCGGAATTATGGTGTACTGGCACGTAGAACGCAAAAATGTGTGCATCTACAGCCAGGTCCGGTCCACGACGGACTCCGAGGTCGCCTCGATGATCGAGGGCCTGCTCCGGCACCTGACCAGCACAGAGATCGACCGCCAGTACACAGATACTCATGGAGCTTCGGTCGTTGGTTTTGCCTTCTCGCATCTGCTGGACTTCAAGCTGCTGCCCCGGCTGAAGAACATCGGCTCGGCCCGCCTGTACCGGCCGGGCCTGACCGAAGGCGAGGCCTGGCCGGAGCTGGACAGCGTCCTGTCGGGCAAGAGCATCGACTGGGAACTGATCGCCAACCAGTACGACCAGATGATCAAATACGCCACCGCTCTGCGGCTGCGCACCGCCGAGGCCCACCAGATGCTGCGCCGCTTCACCCGCGGCGGCCCCAAGCACCCCACCTACCGGGCCATCGAGGAACTCGGCCGGGTGATCCGCACCGTCTTCATCTGCGACTACCTCGCCGAGGAAGAACTCCGGCGCGAAATCCACGAGGGCCTCAACGTGGTGGAGAACTGGAACTCGGCCAACAAGGACATCTTCTCCCTGTTAACTGCACTTCTATCCCACCCCTCACAGGGGAACCAGGAGAGGAGAGCAGTCCTTGGACGACGTACGCACGGCTCTGTTGGAAGGGCGGATCGACCTGCCCCGCATCGGCGAGGTTCGAGCAGGAACCCGTCCGTCCTTGCCCTTCCTCGTCCTCGACGCCAGCGAGACCGAGATCGATCCGATCAGCAAGTACCTGCAAGATCTCGTACTTGGCGACGCCAGTCCGCTGACGTGCCGGTCCTATCGCATGATCTATTGCGCTGGTGGCGGCTGCTCGATCTCCTTGATGTCAGCTGGGAACGGGCGATGAGCGGAGAGGTGACCGTGCTGGTCGGCTGGCTGCGTACGGCTCGTAACCCGCAGCGGCGACGCTCCTCCAGCCTTCGGCCAGGCACGGTCAACCTGCGCACCGGCAAGGCGGCCCTGCCGGAGGGATACGCACCCTCGACGATCAACCACACGTTGTCGGTCCTGTCGAGTTTCTACGCCTTCCACGCTCACTACGGACGAGGCCCGGCGATCAACCCAGTGCCGGACCAGCAGGGTCGCCGGGCGATGCTGGCGCACCGCAGTCCGCTGGAGCCTCACCGGCTCGCGCCCCGGGCACGGCTGCGCCAGAAAGTCACCGATCAAGCTCCACGGTCCATCCCCGACCGGTTGTGGGGTGAGCTGTTCGAGGCGATGACCTGCGATCGGGACCGAGCGCTGCTGGCCTTCTACGTCTCCAGCGGGGCCAGAGCCAGCGAACTCCTTCAGCTGCGGCTGGAACACGTGGACTGGGCGGGCATGCGGATCTGGGTCGTGTCGAAGGGATCACAGACGCTGCAGGAGGTCCCCGCTTCGCCGGAGGCCGTCGCCTATCTTGCCCTCTATCTCGACGAGCACGGGCTGCCGCAGGATGACCAGCCGGTCTGGCGGGCCTTGCACGGTCGGCCCCGGCCGCTGACCTATTCGGCGATGCGCGCCGTGTTGAACAGGGCCAACGTCAAGCTGGGAACCAACTGGACGTTGCACGACCTGCGTCATACGGCGGCCGCGCGCATGGCCGGCGACCCGGAGCTGAGCATCGTGGAGGTCCAGGCCGTGCTGCGGCACCGGCATCTGTCCACTACCGAACGCTACACTCGCATCCGAGTCGAAGAACTGATCGACAAGCTACAGGAGCACTACGCCAGACCGCAGGTCGAGCGGCACTTCTCACCAGGCTATGACCCCGCCGACATCCAGGCGGTGTTCGGTGGCTGAGACCAAGGCGTGGCGCACCAAGCCCCGGCCCGTGGCCCCCGACCAGGAGATCCCTGGACGGTGGGGTGGCATCTTGCGCGCCGTCCCGGCCAGGCCCACCATCCCACCGCAGCCCCGTGGTGACCTGACCCAGGCGACACCCGAGGAGATCGCCGCGGTGTCGCAGTCCACCTGGGACGACTGGCGAACCCGCGAGTATCGGCGCGAGGCGGCGATCAAACGACTGCTGCACCACCTGGAGCAATTCCCTGGCGAGACCTGGCAGCAACGCTGGGAATCCAGCGGGCTGGACCTACCCGGACAGTTGGTTCGCGACCTGGAGAGGCCCGAGGACCGAGGACGGTCCACGATCACTGGCGGCCTGGAAGCGCTGCTCTGCCTGCGGGTGATCCGGCCGAGTCTTCCAGCGATGCGCTCCAACAAGTTCCTCTCCTACGCCAAGACGTTCCGCGTCGCGCAGGACGATCCACTGCTGGACCGCTTCTTCAAGCAGACCGAGGCCGCCGAGGTCAGCCACCTCTACCGGAACCGGGCGCTGCTCGACGTCTGCTGCGCACTGACCACGCAGGGCATCGTCCTGGCAGACCTGACTCCCGAGGCGTTCCTGCACTATGCCAAGGAGTGTCGTGAGCTGGCGGGAGTCGTCAACACCTCGACCACCCGGTTCACCGGCCACCTGGCCTGGGAGGTCCTGCATGAGATGGAGCACTTCCCGCCGCAGACCCCGCGGACGCTGCGAACGGCGTTGCGGGCCGGACGTCTGTCCGTCGAGCAGTTGGTCCGCCGCTACCCGGTCGCCAACCCGCAGATCGCCCAACTGTTCATCGACTACCTGAGCCGTCGCCAGCCCGGCCTGGACTACAGCTCCATCGAGGGCCTGTCCCGGGAACTGGTCAACACCTTCTGGTGCACCGTCGAGAAGATCAACCCCGACCAGGCCGACCTGCGCCTGTCGGAGGAGACCTATCAGCAATGGCGCGCCGAGCTGAAGTTCAAGCCCGACGGATCACCGCGGCTCTCCCAAGACAGCGCGCTGATGGCCGTCCGGGCCTTCTACTACGACCTGCAGGCATGGGCCGCCGAAGAGCCCGGGCAGTGGGCACGGTGGGTGGCGCCCTGTCCGATCCGTGATCCAGAGACCCGCGGCAAGGCTGCCCGGCGCCGCCGCAGCTCCGAACGAGTCGCCGATCGCACCCGTCGTCGGCAGCCTCTGCTGCCCGCGCTCGTTGCGCACATCGAGGACAAGTACGCGCGCTTCGCCGAACTCCTGGCCGCCGGCGACGCGGCGGCACCCGGCGAAATAGTCACCGTTGACGGCCGCGCCTACCAGCGAGTGTTCACCGACTATGATCGCCGCCGCCAGACCGAGTTCGGTCAAGCCCACGTCCGAGTACGCGACCAAGAGACCGGCGAGCTCGTGAACGTCTCTCGCAAGGAGCAGAAGGCCTTCTGGGAGTGGGCGATCGTGGAAACCCTGCGTCACAGTGGCGTCCGCGTCGAGGAGCTGCTGAAGCTCACGCAGCTGAGCGTCCGCCAGTATCAGCGGCCCAACGGCGAGGTCGTCGCCCTCCTGGTGATCGCACCCTCCAAGACGGACCGGGAGCGTGTCATCCCGATGTCGGCCGAGCTGTTCCACGTCATCGCGGCCATCATCCGCCGCCACACCCGCGACCGGCCGACCATCTCCCTGGTCACCCGCTTCGACCCGCACGACAAGCAGACCAGCTCACCGCAGCCGTTCCTCTTTCAGCGCGTCGTCGGTTCCCGCCGCGAGGCCTTCAGCTCGACCACCGTGGTGCACATCCTCGGCCAGCTCTGCGCAGACCTCGCCGAACAGCGCCGAGAGTTCGCCGAGGCCAAGTTCACCCCGCACGACTTCCGGCGGCTTCTGGCCACCGACCTGGTCAACAGTGGCCTGCCCATCCACATCGGGGCAGCGCTACTCGGACATCTCGATCTTGGGACCACCCGCGGCTATGTCGCGGTCTTCGAGGAGGATCTCGTCCGCCACTATCAAGCTCACCTGGCTCGGCGCCGCAAACTACGCCCGACCACGAGTATCGGCCGGCCAACGAGAGTGAATGGCGAGAGTTCGAGGAACACTTCGACAGACGCAAGGCCGAGCTCGGCAACTGCGGCCGCCCCTACGGAACCCCTTGCCCGCACGAGCACGCTTGTTTGCGATGTCCCGTCCTGCAGATCGGTCCCAAGATGCTGCCCCGCCTCGACGAGCTCGAGACCGACCTGACCGCACGCCGCAGCCGAGCTGAACACGAAGGCTGGCTGGGTGAGATCGAGGGCATCGACCTCACCCTCACCTTCCTTCGGCAGAAACGCGAGCAAGCCCAGCGGCACCGGCGCACCACCGTCGCTCTCGGCCTGCCTACTCGGCCGAGCATGCCGAAGACGAGTTCATGATCAAAGTTGCGAAGTGCAGAGAATACGGCAAGGCCGGTGATCTGACCGGCGACGACCGCGAACACGTCAAGGTCTCCGCCCTCGCTCTTCACCTGGTCCAGGCCGCGATCGTCTACCTGGTAAACACCAGGATGGTACAGATCGTCCCCGCCGAGCCGAAGTGGCAGAAGAAGCTCACCGACGCCGACCGGCGCGGCCTATCGGCCCTCTTCTGGAGCCACCTGAACCTGTACGGCAAATTCGAACTCGACATGAGCAAACAGCTCGACCTCGGGCCGGGGCCGAGCGCCGAGGTTCAACAGTCAGATGATCCGCTCTGAGTGACGAATGACCCCTGCTGGACGACGCGGCTGGCTGCGGGAAGGGGAGCCAAATTGTCACCTCATGGGCGTCTGGGCTCCGGCACGTGCGGCCAACCGGGTCAAAACCGTCGTACGTCAGGAGGGAGGTAAATAGGCTGACCGAATGGATCAAGACTTGTTTACCTCCCCAGGGTCCGACGAACCACTTCGTGGTGTCATGATCGGACCGCCCATGGGTGGCTACATCGCGCTGTGGGGCGAGGATGACGTCAGCTTCTGGCGGCTGTCCGGCTCACCGCCCAGCATGCTGGGGGCAGGTGCGATGATCCGGGTGGATGACGAGACCGGCCGTTATCGCGAGCTCGGCCTCCTCAACCGGGAGGCTGGTCTGCTGGTGCTGCGCGACCGTGAGCCGGGTCCGGGAGCGACGCCCGTGGTTCAGCTCGTTCCGCTAGCACCGGTCACGATGGAGGAGGCGAAGGCCGAGTCCGTGCGGGGCGACATCACCGTGGATGAGTGGCTCGGGGAGACGGCCGTTGCCGCCGCCACCCGTGGCGAGTGGCTGGCCATTCACCGGGGCAGCTGGCAAGGGCCCTTCGAGCCGATCGTCGTGGTCGAGCTCCTGCGGGACGCCGACGGCGCGTGGCAATCTGCGGTACGCGCGACACCGGTTCCAAGGGGCGCGGAGTTCTGGAGTGAGCATACGGTCGGGTCTGATTGGTTGGCTCAACAGATCGCGACACCGGCGAGCTACAAGGCGTTGAGCGACAGCGGGGTCATGGCCGTCGCGGCGTTCTTATCGTGGGGAATTCACCCGCTCATGCTCGGTATAACGTTCGGCCCGAATCCGCTCGGACCTTGGTCGGAGTCGGCTCGCTGACCGTCAGGTGGCACGTCGGCATGTCCGGCTAACTCAGCGCGCGTGCGCCGTGGCCGGTCTGGTCACGCCCTGGTCGTGCGTCTGGATCCAAAGGAGATGAGCTGTGCACAGCTGGTGATCGCGCTCACCGAGCGACACCAACGCCAACGCCCGCTGCACCGCTTTCAATGCCACCGGCGTCGCCCTCTACCAGGTCAGCATCGCTCAGGTCCTCGGCGACAGCGGCACCGCCATCGAACACGCCAGACGGTGAACCCCGCTGCCCATCCTCACCGCCGAGCGTGGGCCGCTACTGGGTGACGTCGCCAGAGCTTTTACCAGTGGGGCGACTCCCGCACTGCTACCAGGCGCTTCTGGCAGCCGAACGCGCTGCACCGGCCGAGGTCCGCTACCGGCCACCCGTGCACCGCATGGTGGCCGACCTGATGCACACAGGCCGATGCAGCGCGCTACCCAGACTCGACGCCTTCGCCCAGCGCATCGGGATTCCCGTTTAGGCCGCACGCGCGGAGTGCTGATCAGCTCACCCCCCGGCGACGTCGCCGTTGGCCAGCACGCGGTAAACAGTGGCGACCGAGGGGTGCGGCCCTTGTTCTTGCCGGTGGGGATGACGAGCTTGCGAGCAATGTCGGGCACGGCCACGCCTCGCTCGCGCAGCGACTGGGCGTAGGCGATCATATCGTCGTCGAACACCTGGGGCCGCCCGCCGTGGCGGCCGCGCTCGCGCGCCGAGGCCTGGCCCTCCAACGACTTTTCCCGGATGTACTCCCGCTCGGATTCCGCCATCCCGGCGAAGAACGCGAACAGGGCGGCGCCATGCCCGCTGGGGTCGTAAACGCCCTGCAGCGGGCCTGTGAGCAGTTCGAGCTCGATATCGTGATGGCGTAGTTCCTCGGCGATCGCCAGCAGTTCGGCGGCGCCGCGCCCCAGGCGTTTCATCTCGTGCGCAGTGAAGATCACCCGCTGGTGCGGAACGGCCTTCTTGATGGTGAGGGCGTATTCCATCGCCTTGGCGAACTCCGGCCGCACCTTGATCCGGGTACTGATCTTCTCGGAGAAGATCGGATCACAGCCTGCGGCCTCCAGCGCGTCCAGTTGGGCTTGGTGCTGTCACCGGCCAAGACCCAGATCGTCCATCTTGCAGACGGGTTCGACTTCCTCGGCTTCCGCATCGTTTGGATGCGCAAGCGGGGAACGGACAAGTGGCACGTCTATATCTTCATCGCCGACAAGCCGGTCGAGACGCTGAAGCGGAAGATCAAGGCACTAACCCAGAGGTTGTCGCATCTCGACTACAAGATCGCGCTGATCCAGATCAACCGGATCCTGCACGGCTGGGCCAACTACTTCAAGCACGCAGTCGCCAAGCACACCCTGCAACGCCTGCACACCTTCGTCTGGTGGCGGCTGATCCATTGGGTGATGCACCCGGCACCGCATGACGTGGACGGCCATCCAGCGATGGCTCCGCACTCCGCAAGGACACTGGAAGCCCATCGAACTGGACGGGATCAAACTGTTCGACCTCGGCAGAGTCACGGTCTCTCGTTACCGCTACCGGGGCATCAACGGGATCTCCAACCCTTGGCCGGAGGCCCTGACCGGTCCGCTTCCAACGGCATGATCTCGTGGAGAGCCCGGTGCGGTGAGAGTCGCACGCCGGGTTCGGCGGGCGGGTCGGGGAAACCCATCGGGAGTAATCCCGGCAGGGCGCCCCGGCCCGACCCATCAATTTCTGCGACCAGACCCTCGCTGAGGTTCGCTCCCACAGTGCCTGCTGGGCCACGGTCAACCCGCCCCGGTCTGCCGGCGTTCGCGAACAGAGCACCCGTGAGCGCTGGCGGCAGATCCATGACCTGCTGGGCAAGAGCGTCGGCCTCCTGGAGTGCGCCCGCCGGCTGAACGTGTCCCTCAACACCGTCAAGCGCTACGCCCGCACCCGCGAGCCCGAGGCTTTGCGCCGCGCTCCTCGCTACCGGCCCACTCTCGTCGATCCTTACCGTGATCACCTGCGCGAGCGGCGCGCCGCCGACCCGGCCGTTCCCGTGCAGCAGTTGTTCCGCGAGATCAAAGAGCTCGGCTACACCGGCAGCCTCAACCTGCTCTACCGCTACATCACCCAAGGCCGAGCCGAAGGAGAGCGGCCCGTCATCACCCCGCGCCGCCTGGCCCGTCTCCTGCTCACCCACCCCGACCGGCTGCGTGAAAGCGACACCCAACTGCTACAGGAACTCACCGCCGCCTGCCCCGAACTGGCCGAACTCGCCCGCCATGTCCGCAGCTTCGCCGAACTCCTCAGCCCAGCCGAAGGCAACGACGCCAAGCTCGCCGCCTGGATCACCACCCTCCGAGCCGCTGATCTACCTCACCTGCACGGCTTCGCCAACGGCCTCGAACTCGACCGCGACGCCGTGAACGCCGCCCTTACCCTCCCGCACCACAACGGCCGAACCGAAGGCGTGAACACCCGCACAAAGAGGATCATGCGCCAGATGCACGGCCGCGCTGGGTTCGACCTATTGCGTCACCGCATCCTGCTGCAGTGAAGATCGCTTAACGCCACCACCGATTACGGGACAGAGTCGAGTCGGCTTGAGGCGCGGTGCCCAGATTTCCCTGAACCCGTCTCCTCAAGCCGCTCGCCGAACCCGCCGTGCGCCTCTCAACGCAACGGGCTCTCCACGGTTTCTGCCGTCATGCGGGTGTGGCCCAGGGGTTGGGGATCTTGTTGCTCCGCCAGCGATATCGGGTGACCGTGACCTTGGCGATGTCGAACAACTCGGTCCCGTCCGTCGCCGTGATGGGCAGCCACCGCCCGGTTGGGGTGGTGAACTGGCGTCGGACGTCCTTCCAGCTCCAGCAGTGCCGGACTTGCAGCATCCGGATCAGCCTCCACCACACGAACTGGTGAAGGGCGGAGAACCGGTCTTTGGCCACGGCGTGCTTGAAGTAGTTGGCCCAGCCGCGCATGATCTGGTTGAGCCTGATCAGCACGGACCTCAGGTCTTGTTGTGACTTCCTGTGGGTCAGGGCACGGATCTTGGCCTTCAACGACCGGATGGGCCGGTCAGCAATGAAGGTATAGACGTACCACTTATCGGTTCCCCTCTTGCGGCGCCACTGGATGCGGAACCCCAGAAAGTCGAACCCGTCGCTCAGATGCACGATCTGGGTCTTGGCCGGTGACAGCCGCAGTCCGATCGGTTCCAGCACTTTCGCGACGTCCTCGCGCACCACTTGCGTGTCGTGCTGGGTCCCATGGACCAAGACGACGAAGTCGTCGGCGTAGCGGACCAGCCGCCATGTCGGCCGACCCTTGCGGCGGCGGTGTCCGCGTTTGCCCTCGCTCGACATCGTCCCGCCGGGCTTCCATGGCTCCATCAGGTGCTCATCGAGCACCGACAAGGCGATGTTGGCCAGCAGCGGAGACAGGATGCCGCCCTGCGGCGTCCCGGTCGTGGTGCTCTTGTTCTCACCGAGCTCAGTCAAGATCCCGGCTTTCAAGAACGCTTTGACCAGTGCCAGAACGCGTTTGTCCTTCACCCGGCGACGCACCCGCTCCATCAGGGCCGTGTGGTCGATCCGGTCGAAGCACGCCTCGACGTCCGCATCCAGCACCCACCGATAGCCTCGGGTGCCGAAATGATGAATCTCAGCGATCGCATCCTGAGCACGCCGGTTGGGCCGGAACCCATAAGAAACCGGCTCGAGGTCAGCCTCGAAGATCGGTTCCAGCACGAGTTTCAGCGCGGCCTGCACGACCCGGTCGGCCACCATCGGAATCCCGAGGGCACGGACCTTGCCTGCCCCACCCGGTCTGGGAATCTTGCGTTCTCGCACCGGCAAAGGCCGGAACGAACCATCCTTCAGGGAGGTTCGCAGGTCGTTCAGGAACCCCGGAACACCGATGCGCTGCTCGACGTCGGTGGCCGTCAGGCCGTCCACGCCGGGAGTGCGTGCTCCGCGGTTGCCCGCAACCCGATCGAACGCCACCAGCAGCGTCGCCGGGTCATGCACGAAGTTGAACAGGTCGTCAAACAGGCGGCCAGGATCAGCCGCCGCCCAACGGTGAAGCTTGGCCTGCATCTCCGATACCCGCCGAGTCGGCCCCAGTGGAACCGCCTTTGGCCAGGCGCCGCCATTCAGCGGCGCGTCTTTCGGCATTGCAGCCTCCATCCCTTCTCGAAACCGCTGCCGCCCTTCGCCATGTGACCGGCTCTCCCGATCTCGGACTACTACGGCGGCTCCGCCCCACCCAGCCCGTTCAGTGGTCGCTGCACCTATCCCGGCCAGTGGGCTGGATGCCCATGGCCTGGAGTTGCGACCGGGTGGTTCCCGTGTTCACTGTGATTCGCTCGACGAAGGAGGAGCCCGACTTTGTCCCTGCGGCCTCGCCATGAGTACGCCGCAGACCTTCCTCATGGCCTCCCTGCCAGCAATGGCAAACCAGCCCAGGAGTTCCCCGCCAGCCTCGGCCCGCGGGTGCGCGCCGCGTCCTGCCCAGATCCGCCAGGTTCGAGCAGGCGTCCAGTGGAGGGACGTAACGACGTCGGTTCCTCTCGTACTCCTCTCCATCACGCTCACCGGACCCCCACCATCTGGCAGTACTGGCACGTCCCGGCTTTGTCAGGGCTGCTCCCGCCCTCCCCGGCATCACCCGGATCAGGCTGCCCTCAGCTACACCGACCTGCTGCGACAGGCCGAAGGCGAAGGTCTCCCACCTCCGCTCAAATCACAGCGCCTCACGGCGCACGCCGAAAACTGGACACACCCCCCGAGCCCGGAATGGCGATGTTTGTGCCGGTAGAGTCGAAGAAGTCCTCACAGAAGGCCCGGGCGTGCTCGATCGAGTCGAAGTACCCGGGGAAGTCGAAGCGGTACTTGAGGGTCTTGTTGTGAACACGAACGCGGGAGGTGGAGAAGCGATGGCGCTCCGCTGAACGCGGTGCTGTGTGAGAGATGGAGGTTTGTTGGCCCTCCAGAGCCGCTCTGCGGGGAGAGGCTCTAAACCACCCCAGGGTGTTGGTCATCGCTGGTGATAGTTACGAGAAGAAATGGTCGCTGGGCCAGGTGCTGAACAGCTAGCGACCGGGTCCGTGCGCCCGGCGATTGCTCGTAGGGAAGAAGATCGCGCTGAGTAGATACGGTGTGCGGCCCGACGCGGGCGTGTTGGCCAGCCGGTCGCGCACTACCGCGAGCAGGTCGGCCATCATCTCGGTGAGCTCGTCTGGGCTAAGCCACAGCGTGCCCTGCCGGTAGGAGACCGTGTCGGCGGTGGGGTCGGCGCCGTCGCGGTCCAGGTAGGCGTTGAACTCGGCGATCAGGACGGCCATGGACGCGGTGAATGCCCGGCGGTGGTCGTCGAGCGACATCGCGGCGGCGGCGTCAGCGTCGATTGTGGGCCGGTCTTGACACAGCCGGTAGCGGCGCTCGACGGCGCCGCGTACCCGCTGCTCGCCGTCCACCTCCAGGAACCCTCCCTCGGTTAGCTGTGCGACCTGGCGGTAAACCGTGATCTTCGGCACCTCGGGCATGCGGGCGCACATCTGCGCGATCGTCAGCGTGCTTGCTGCGGACAGGGCATGCAGGATGCGCAGCCGCACCGGATGCAGCAGCTGCTTGACAGGGTCCATGGCCCAACGATTTCATATACGATACTATTATCCAAAATGAAAACGTTGAGGCGGAGGTGGGTGGCATGCGGGAAGTGCCGGGGCGGAGGGTGCTCGTCAACGGTCGGCACGTCTATGTCGAGGAGTCCGGCCAGGGGCCGGATCATGTGGTCTTCGAGGCAGGCATGAGCTGCGGTCGGACGTGCTGGGATCCGATCCTGCCGCTATTGGCGAACCAGGCGCGGCTGGTGGCCTATGACCGCGCCGGCCGCGCGCGCACCGGCAGCCACGCCCAGCAGTGGAGCGTCGACGACATGGCCGCCGACCTCGTCGCGATGGTCGAGGCCGCCGTCAGCGGCCGGTTCGTGCTCGTCGCGCACAGTATGGGCGGCCTGATCGCGCGGCGCGCGGCCGAGAGCCTGGAGGGCCGGCTCCAGGGACTGCTGCTGATCGACCCGACCCCGGAAACCGCCCCGATGTACGACACCTGGGACCAGATCGCCAAGCAGATCGACCGCAACTTGGCCGTGGCGCAGAGGCTCACTTACGTCCGCCCACTGGCCGGGCTGGCCGGCCGCAACATTCGGGGCCTGTTCTCCCGAGACACCTATAAGACCATCGTCCGCGAGGACTTCACCCCCGCCGGCGTCGCGCAGATGCGCAACGAGAACGGTGCCGTGCTCGGCGCCATCCGTCAGTACCGCATCCAGCCGCCCCGTTCCCCGAAGTGCCCGACCATACTGCTGGCCGCCACGCGTCCGCCAGCGAGCACACCGCGCGGGCAGCGACTGGCCGAAGGCCGCGTGCACCAGCGCGGTTATGTCGAGAACCTGCCCGACGGACACTACGAGGAGGTCGACTCAGGGCACTTCATACAGGCCGAGCAACCACACCTCGTCGCCGACCGGATACGCCAACTCCTCGGGCGCAACTCCTGATCACGAGGCCGCCATAACTCATTACCCTTACCCTTGAGTCTTTGTATCGCTGCGTGACGCCGGTTCCGGCGTGAAATGCAGTGCTGACCCGCCTACCCGAAGGGTCCGGCTGCCGTGCGAGGTTCGATCGGTTTCGGCGATCGTCGTGGTGGTGCAGGGTTCCTGCGTCACGATGGTCGGGCGCGCAGCCTGCGACGTCGAGTGAACTTGGCGCGGTAGAGCCCGTCCTTGAGTCTGACGCCGGGTACCGATCTTTCTAGGCTATTCCTTGTCGCTACGTGCACGCGGGCCAGATTTTCCGCTCGCCCCGGTACCCCGGGCGGCGTGCTCCGTACCCCCGATCAGGAATGAGGCCACGTGGAGGATGTTGAGGACGAGCCACTGTACCTGGGCCGGGTATGAGGGCTGGACGTCGCCAAGGGCCAGGTGGATGCGTGTATTCGGGTGCCCGACGACAAGAACCCCAAGCGCCGCGCTCAAGAGGTCCGTACGTTCGGCGCCACCAAGAGAGAACTGCTCTCGCTGGCGGACTGGCTGCGCATGCACAGCGTCACCGATGTCGCGATGGAGGCAACGGGCGACTACTGAAAGGCGCCTTTCTTCCGGTTGGAGGCCGAGGGCTTCGACTGCGTTCTGGCCGACGCTAAGCAGGTCAAGCATCTACCTGGGCGGCCGAAGACCGACAAGGCCGACTGCGTTTGGCTGGCCAAGGACTTCGAGCGAGGCATGATCACAGCCTGTTTCGTGGCCACCAAAGGAGTTCCGGACGATCCGGCTGCATACCCGCTACCGGCGGAACCTGACCAAGGATCGGACCAGGAAGAAGCAGCAGGTGGAGAAGCTGCTCGAGGATGCTCTGATCAAGCTGTCCTGCGTGCTGACCGATGTGCACGGCGTGTCCGGCCAGGCGATCATGGAAGCGCTCATCGCGGGCCAGAAGGACTCGCGGACGCTGGCAGAACCGGCGGTTGGTCGGGCCCGCAGCAAGGTCCCCAAGCTGGTGGAGGCCCTTGACGGTGCCGACACCTTCCAAGAGCATCACGCGTTCCTACTGCGCAAGATGCTGGACCGCATCGATCGCCAGAGCGCCGACATCGACGACGTCGACGACGTCACCGCGCAGATCGACGTTTCTCCTGGCCCTCTACGAGGAGCAGCTCACCCAGATCGACTCGGTTACCGGATTCGGGCGACGCAGCGCCCAGGACCTACTCGCCGAGATCGGCATCGACATGTCCAGGTTCCGCACCGCTGCCCACCTGGTGTCGTGGTCCGGCTTCTGCCCGCTGATGAAACAGTCGGCCGGCAAGCTCATCGGCCGCAACGCCCGCACCAAGGGCAACCGGTACATCGGCGCCGTGCTCGGCGAATCGTCCACAGCAGCCGGACACACCAAAACCCGGCTCGGAGCCCGATACAGATGCCTGGCCAAACGCCGTGGCAAGCCCAAGGCCCAGGTCGCCACCGGCAACACTCACCTCAAGATCATCCATAGTCTGCTGTCCAATCCCGGCATGCGCTACGAAGACCTCGGCCCCGACTACTACGAGACGCGGATGCACCACCCCAGGCAGGTTCGCAACCACGTCAAGAGCCTGGAGCGCCTCGGCTACACCGTCACACTTGACGCCACCCACCCAACGGAAGAAGAGGTGGCCTAACCCTCAGACCTCAACCGATACCCGGCTCCGCTGACGCTCCGCCGGGTGCTGCCGCGCGCCCAGCTGAGGTTCTATTTTCGGGCCAGTTCCTTCGGGGTTCTTCGGTCTCTTTAGCCCGAGGACCTGGGGCTATCTGCTGGCGCTCCGGCTTCTTCGGTTGTTGATGAGATTGCGGGGATTTTGAAGGTCTATCGTCCTGGTCATTCGTCTTGCTGTGATGGTGAAGGATCTTCGGATGGCGCGGGCCCGGCCACCACGGAGGACCTGGAGGCGCTGGAGACCGACGTGCTGGCCGGGTTCGTGCTGGCCCAGGCGGCAGCGGGACTGTCGGACGGGACGATCTCCTCCGACGTGGTGCATCTGGAGCAGGCACGGGCCTGGTTCGGCCGGCCGCTGTGGGAGATGGACCCAGCCGACGCCGATGCGTACTTCGGCAAGGTGCTGGGCTCCGCTGCGAAGGGCACCCGGCTGGCCCGGGCACAGGCGATCAAGACGTTCTTCCTGTTCCTGGAGCTGCGTCACAAGGTCGAGATTCACCAGATGACCGGCCGCGTGGTCGAGTGACCGATCGATGAGATGAACCGGCCGCGTGGCGGTCCGCTGGGCAAGCTGCGTATCCCGCCCACCGTCGAGCAGGTGAGCCGGTTGTTCGCCGGGTGGCGGCAGGAGCTGACGAGTTGCCGGAAGTTCGCCCCGACCGCCCGCAATTACACCGCCTGCCGCCTGATGTCCGAGGTCGGGCTGCGCGTGAACGAGGCGTGCAAGCTGGACCTGGCCGACATCAAGTGGGATCTGGGCCGCTTCGGCAAACTGCACGTCCGTCACGGCAAGGGCGCCCGCGGGTCGGGACCGCGCGAGCGGATGGTGCCGCTGATCAACAATGCCGCGGCGACACTGCGCTGGTTCGTCGAGGACGTGTGGGGCCAGTTCGGCGACGACCACCCCCGGCCCGGAGTGGCGCTGCTGCTATCGGAGCGCAAGAACACCGACGGCTCAGTGGCCCGCGTCGGCGACGAGACGCTGCGGGCCGCGCTGGCCAAGGCCGCCGCCGCGCACCTGCCCGAATGGGCTGACGTCCTGACCCCGCACGTGCTGCGGCACTTCTGCGTCTCCCAGCTCTACCAGCAGGGCATGGACGGCCCTTGAGCAGCAACCAATCGGCCAGTGGCGGTAGCGGGTTACACGCGGGCAGGGTTACCGCCATCTGGCGCGCCGATACAGGCGGGCGGCACGCTGGCGATGGACTGGGTAACGGTTCAACTACTGACGGTTGGTTGAGGGCTGGTAGGCCTTACTTTGCGGCGTATGCCGGTGGTGGAGTTCCTGACTGATGGCGAAGCGTCTGCGTACGGCCGGTATGCGGAGGTGCCGTCGCGGGCGGACCTGGAGCGGGTGTTCTTCCTCGATGACGAGGATCGGGCGCTGATCGAGCGTCGTCGTGGTGAGCACATGAAGGTCGGCTTCGGCCTTCAGCTCGTCACCGTTCGGTGGGCCGGGACGTTCCTGGAGGATCCGCTGGACGTGCGGACCTCGTCGACTTCGTGGCCGAGCAGCTCGGCATCGCCGATCCGTCGTGTGTGAAGCGATACACCGAGCGGACCAAGACGCGCTTCGACCATCAGTGGGAGATCGGCGGGTGTACGGCCTGCAGGAATTCGGGACCGTGGAGACGGAGCTGCGGGCGTGGGTGGCGGCCCGCTCATGGACGACGGGGGACGGCCCGAAAGCGATCTTCACCGACGCGGTGGGGTGGCTGCGGGATCGCGATGTGCTGCTGCCGGGGGTGACGACGCTGGCGCGGCTGGTCACGCATGTGCGCGATGAGACGACTCGGCGGTTGTGGGGCGTGCTGGAGGGACTGTTGACGGTGGGCCAGCGGTATGTGCTGGACCAGTTGCTGGAGGTGCTGCCGGGCTCGCGGGTCTCGGATCTGGAGCGCTGGCGCAAGGGCTCGGTCCCGCGCGGGTCCGGGCCGACGATTATCAAAGCGCTGGATCAGGTCGCGGAGGTCATGGGGCTGGGCATGAGTGAGTTGGGCGCCGACCATTTGGTGCCGCCGCGCCGGTTGGCTGTAAGTTCCGGCGATAAATGGCCAGGAATCTCCGGCGCTACGTGGCCAGACATGATCCTTTGACGGCAAAAGGACGGCCCCGCCATGTGGCGGGGCCGGGGGTGTCGATGTGGTGGGTCGCGGGTTCGAGGCGGGAGGCTCACATGACGCCGATGATCAGGTTCTCGCGGGCGGCTTCGACGACTTCCTTGGTCACGGTGGTGAGCTGGTTGATCTCCAGCACGCGTTCGATCTGGTCGACGAGGCGGGTGATGAGGCGGAAATTGCCGCTGGTGATGCGGGTGATGGCGGCGATGGCCTCGGTGGTGGCGAAATCGTCGCTCGCGCCGAAGCCGAGGTGGGGCCACTTGCGGTCCAGGACGTGAGCCTGTTCGTCGATGGACAGGGGCTTGTAGTGGTGGATGAAGCCGACCCGGGAGTAGAGCTGGGGGTAGCGGGCGAGGCGCTTTTCGATGCCGGGCATGCCGATGAGGATCACGCCGATGCCGGTGCGGTCGTGGTGGTCGCGGAGTTGTTCGAGCCCGGCCGTTTGAGCCGGTCGGCTTCATCCACGATCAGGAGCTCGGCACCGGTGGAACTGGTTCCCGGTGCAGGGTTGTCGCCGTTGCCCCGGCCGGTCTGCAGACTTGGAGGGGGGCCTGCGCGCAGAGCGGCAACGACCTGGATCACATGCGGAGCCGGTCACGAATGGCACACACGAGTTGCGCCTGACTGGCCATGTTGTGGCCGGGGGTCACCAAAGAAGGGTGGGTTCGCCTCCCTCGTTCACGAGGCGACTGATCCGATCCACGATGCTGTAGTTGAGGCCGAGGCGTAGGGCTGGTTCACCATGGCCGATGTCGGCAGTGACCAAGGGTGTCACGCCGTCTATCCGGAAGAGGGTCTGCGTCGACCGATGTGATAACCGCACCTCCAAGAGGTCGCCGCTCCAGGAACGTCCGTAACTCGTCCAGGGGTCCACCCCATAGGCCATCATTTTCATGATCCAGGCATGTTGGAGCAGGGACGGGTCGTCGTCGTCGGGCATGCCGAGGGTCCCATCGTCCGCTGGGGCCGCGCGGAGCGGGACGCCTTGCGCGGCGAACGTGTCGCGCAAGGCGTCCCGCGATGAGAGTGAGTAGTCCACATGGCAATCGACGGCGGAGCGGCCGGCCGGTATGACCGTGCACTGGCCGCTGTCGCCGTCGAGCCGGATCGACGCGAAGGTCAGGCCGTCGTCGGCGTTCGCCCGCTGCGTCGCCGCCAGGTTGTACAGCAGGCGCAGACGTGCGATCAGCTCGGGCTGGTCCTCGTCCCAGGCGTCGATCCGCATGTGAAGTCCTAGATCATCCGGGGACCGGCAGGAGAACCGCTCCGAAAGAGTGCTTCATCCAGGGAGGGCACAGCCACTGGTTGTTGCGAGTTTCGCAAAACGCGGTGACGACCCCAAAGGTGCCCTGGTATTTGCTCGACTGGGTATTGAAGTCCACGACCGTTCTGGTGTCCCGCTTTTCTGACACGTAGCACTCCTTCCACCACAGGAAGCCGTCGCACTCATGGCGGTAAGCCGTCGCCAGATAGTGGTAGCGCGTCATGATGAAGCTGTCAGGGGCTATGCCCCGATGCGGGTGTTTGGTCATCTGATGCGCGGACATGACATTCAGGTCATGCTTCTGCACGATCTTAACATTGCCGAAGCCCTCGTCACGGGCCATGTCCCAATAGCCCTTGCGATAGTTGATCCGTTTGCCGTCCTGACTGTCCCAGTAGGTCATAAGATCGAAGGCGCCCGGAGGCTCCACGGCGAGGGCGCTGGTCGCCGGGGTCGTGGCGTTGTCCCCGGCGACGTCGGCCGATTGCCACTTGGACCACGTGCCGACGGCACCGCCCGTCGTGGCGCGAGCCCGCCAGGTCACCTGTTTGCCGGTGACCTGGCCGGGCGGAATCTGAAGGCGCGCCACCGTGCCTGCCGCCACACTGTTCACGACGCCGGACCACAGGAGCTTCGAGTTTTCCTTGGCCGCGCTCCGGACCTCAATGGTCACGTCGGAGGTCACGCGCTGCGCGTCATCCAGCTCAACCATCAAGGTGCGCCCGTCGGGACGGGTCCAGGCACGCTGGACGGTGGGCGCGTCGGCCTTCACGGCGGTCTTGCCGGCTCTCTGGGCGCTTGCCCAGTATTCGCCGAAGCTCCAGTCGTAAGGGTTCATCGTGTTGCCCGCCGCGTCCTTCGCCGTGGACACCGTGACGACCATGAAGGAGTCCATCCACGGCTCGGACGGGGTGAATGTCGCAACGGTGCCGGCCGCGTTCATGCTGACCGAGCCCGGTACCTCCTCTTCGAACTGCAGGTCGTAGACGGATATCTGCGTGCCGGTCACCGGCTCGCTGAACGTCACGGTGACGGGCGAATCCGCCGGCACGCCGGTCGCCCCTTCAGCCGGATTGACTGTCACAACGGTGGGCGGAGTCGTGTCGCCGGTGGTCGGTGTCGGTGTCGGGGAACCGCTGCCTGCGCCGCCGGCGATGGTCACCTTGAGCACGGGAGCCTGCGTGCCCTCCGACGCTTCGAAGCCGCGGTCGTACATCGTGGCTGTGGCTGCCTCGTCTGCGGCTCGCAGCAGCACACCGTGGTTGGGCTGTCCTGACGCCCACGCCTGGGCAATGCCGGTCATCTGCCAGGACCAAAGGGCTGGCTCGGCGGGACAGGCGCTGGTTTCGGTGGCGCTGCTCTCTCCGTCGGCGGTGGCAGCCGGTTGGTTGCCCCAGTCGAGCGTTGGGGCATCCCAGGCGCTGGTGACACGCTGCGCCTTGATCGCCCCGCCGCACCCGTAGGAGGCGTTGTTCCACAGTTCGAGCCGTGCGTCCGTGATGGTCTTGCCGGCGAGAGCCGCCGTGTCGAACTTCAAGTACGTGCGCTCGGTGACGGAGAAATCTTCGGCGTCGTACTTACCCGCCCACAGGGTCTGATCACTCGGCCCAGAGGAGCCGAAATCGTCGATCCAGGTGTCCACCTGCAGCGGCAGGGTGATGGTCTGCCCGCCCGACGTGGGTGAGGGGGACGGTGAGGATGTCTCCTCCGGCGGTTCGCCGTCTTGGAGTTCGTAGTACTTCGGTGACGCCTCCCAGTCGCCTGAGAGCGGCCACTCGGTTGCCGCCTCTGTCAATGACGCTTCCCGTGTCACCTGACCGGTCTGCGCGAACTCGGACAGATCTTCCTCGCGCATGCCTGGGATGTTGAGCAAGGAATAGAAGTCGTAGGACGTGCCGTCGAGCGGGACCGAGGCCGCGCCCTGATAGGTCACGAACTCGACGCGCTGCGGACCGGGGTGGGTGAACTGGATGAAGAGCACAGGTCCAGTCGCGGCGCTCTCGGAAGAGCGGTACATCCGCCAGTTGGTCGTGTCCGACTCGTCCGTCGCGCGTAGCTGGAAACCATAGTCCGCAGCGCCGTTCGCCCAAGTTTGGACGATGTTCTCCACCGAGTAGTAGAGCTCGGCCTCGGCGCAGCCCGGGTCGCCGGTGGCGGTTCCCAGCACGACCGCCCCGGTCGTGGTGGTCGAGGGCTGGGTGGACATGGTCAAGGTGCTCGACGCCCAGTCACTCGTGATGCGGCGCACCTGGATGCCCGACCCCACCGAGGAAGCGCACGTGTTGGACTTGTAATTCCACAGGCGCAGGTCCGCATTCATAATCGTCGCGCCGCGCAGTGGTAGTCCCGCGTTGAAACGGATATACGTTCTGGCGGTCTTCGAACCGCTGCCGAATTTGCCCGCGTGGAGCCACGTGGCCGTCGTCTGCGAGTTCGGATAGTCTGAACTGATCATGGTGTCGACTTTGAGCCCGGCGCCCACCCAGTCGGACACGGCGAGCGTCACCGGGTAGCTGATCGCGTCGTTGGCGAGAAACTTCTGATCCGGCCGCAGAATCAGCGTGCTTCCAGCGCTGGTCTGCTGAATTTCTACGGGGACCGCTGAGGTGGCGCCGGAATCCGGCGTTTCGAGGGATTTGGCGTCGCCCAGCCTCAGCGGCGGTGACGTGGCCAGAACTTTGCCGTCGGAACCGACCAGGTCGAGCCTGCCGCCGCTGGCCTTGCGGTACTTCTGGCCCTGGGAAAGAGCGACCGGAATAGAGATCTCAAGGGCCTTGCTCGGCCTCTCGCGCAGCACCACCGCCTGATTGAAGCCAGTAGGGGTGGCGGTCAGGACAAGGTCTCCGCCGGGAACAGCGTTCCGGTAGACGGCCTGGTTACCGTTGATCTCCGGGCTCGGGAGGGCCTGCGCCCAACCGATCGTGCGGGAGGTCGTGCCGTCATTGAAGGTGGCGAGGGGCCCGGTACCACCGGGTGAAAGGGTGGTCTCGTACTTGGCGGCCTTCGGTTTCAGGCGCCCGTTCTCGAGGGCGAGAGTGGTGTCGACCGGGACGTAATCCTGCCCTCTCTTGACACGGATAGGACCGGCATGCATTTCGACGGAGAAAGAGCCGTCGGGCATCGCGTAGAGCGTGGAATCCTCACGTCTCGCGGATACCACCTCCACCGGCGAGCCCTTTTTCTTGGCGGCGTCAACGGTGGCGGTGAGGTCGCTTCGCGTTTTGCTCGGCGGGGGTTCGGCGGTAACCGGACTCCCGTTGACGAGGAATGCTGTGGCCGCGAGGATGAGCCCCGATGCGAGTGCGAGCGTGCGATGTCTGTCCGATAACAAGGTACTGCTCATGCGGTTTTAACCTCCGCTAGGGGTAAACGGCACGAGCAAGATTACCTTCATTGCTATCTTAATGTCTATTTTACAATGTGTGGGCCGAATGGATAGAAACCAAAAAGTTAACTCTTGACGTTTTCGCCATTCTCGAGGTGAAATTTCAGCAGCCGGAGACGTCGGTCCGGACGGGTCGGGGGAAATGGCGTACGTCCGCCTGGAAAATGTCTCTCCGGGCGGTGGTGTTGACGGTGATCAAAAAGGGAGTCCAGGTAGGATGATCACCTTGGATTGGATCATCGTCAATACCCGAGAACCTCGCGACTGCCGGAATATTGTTCTGGTGTGCCGGTTTGCCTTGGGTTCGAACGTCAGGCGCCGGGCGGTTGCCGCTGCCATGCTTCGCGTCCAGGGCATTGCAGTCCGGGCGTGAAGCCCTGCTTGGGGTTTGGGTTTGAGTGCGCGTTCGGCGACCGACCCCCTTCGGAGTGTCCGTTAGGGGAACCTCCACCGGACACCGCCGATCAGGAACTGGTGAAGATCCCGACCAGCGGCGGAGCCGTCTCATATAGGTGGTCCGGTGAAGTGTCCGGTGAAGGGGTGTCAAACGTTACGCTGCTGCGGTGACCGCCACCTTGATCGGCTACGCCCGCTGCTCCACCGACGAACAAGATCTCACCGCCCAACGCCAGATCCTGCTCGGCCTCGGCGTCGCCGACGAACGCATCTACCTCGACCACGGCCTGACCGGTACCAACCGCGCCCGTCCCGGCCTCGACCAAGCCCTGGCCGCCGTCCGCGCGGGCGACACCCTGGTCGTCCCCAAACTCGATCGGCTGGCCCGCTCCGTCCCCGACGCCCGCGACATCGGCGACTCCCTCGCCAACCGCGGCATCAAACTCTCCCTCGGCGGCACCCTGTATGACCCCACCGACCCGATGGGGAAGATGTTCTTCAACATCCTGGCCACCTTCGCCGAATTCGAAGTCGACCTGCTGCGCATGCGCACCCGCGAAGGCATGGCCGTGGCCCGCGCCAAGGGCAAGCTCAAGGGCAAGAAACCCAAGCTGACCGCCCGCCAGCAAGGCGAGCTGTGCCGGATGCACGCCAGCGGCGACTACACCATCGCCGACCTGGCCGAGCTCTTCACCGTCTCCCGGCCCACCGTCTACCGGGTCCTGGACCGCGCGAAAGCCCAGCAGAGCGCATGAGCGGCAGCCCGGCCGGCGAACCCAGCTCTACGCTGGCCAGGCAGTTCAGGATCAGCGACGAGAGCGTGTACGGCTACCTGCGGCCCCAGCCGGTTGCTGCCTCTGCCGGCGACCGCTGCCGGCGACCGCGCATGACTGTGTGAACTGTCGGCGAGTTTCGTGAGCGGGGCGGGAATACTCCGGACGGGACCAGCGCAGTGAGGTCATGGCGGTCAAGAAGGGTCGGTTGATGGAAGCAGCCGCGCAGAATGGGGACAATGGGGACTCCGCCGCGCTGACGGGCTTCAGCGAGGCTCAACGCCGGGCGGCGATCGAGCGCTGGCGGCTGCTGCGGCCCCACCTCGAAGACGATGTCCCGCTGGCCCACGTCGCCGCCTCATGCGGAGTTCCCGAGCGGACGCTGCGCCGCTGGCGTGCCGCCTACCGAACTGGCGGCCTGGCCGCTCTGGTGCGCCGGCCGCGCGCGGACCGCGGCCGGGTCAAGATGCCCGAGCCGTTGCGGCTGCTGATCGAGGGCCTGGCGCTGCGTCCGCCCCGCAGAAGTGTCGCGGTGATCCACCGGCAGGCCGCCAGCGTCGCCACCGCACAGGGGTGGCCGGTTCCCGGCTACTCCACCGTGCACGAGATCGTCCGCAACCTCGGTCCGGCGCTCGTCGCGCTCGGGGTGGAGGGCACCAAACGCTACCGGGAGGTGTATGAGCTGGTGCATCGCAGGGAGGCATCCAAGCCGAACCAGGTCTGGCAGGCCGACCACACCGAGCTGGATCTGTGGGTCGTGGACCCCAAGGGCCGGCCGGCCCGGCCGTGGCTGACCGCCATCGAGGACGACCACTCCCGCGCGATCGCCGGGTACGCGGTCAACCTGGAAGCGCCCTCGGCGCTGTCCACCGCGCTGGCCTTCCGGCAGGCGATCTGGCGCAAAACCGAACCGGGCTGGCACGTGTGCGGCATCCCCGAGGTGTTCCACCTCGACCACGGCCCGGATTTCACCTCCTCGCATCTGGAACAGGTGATGGCCGACCTGCGGGTGCGGCCGATGTTCAGCAAGAAGGGCCAGCCGCACGGCCACGGCAAGATCGAACGGTTCATGGAGACCATGAACCAGATGTGCCTGGCCCACCTGCCCGGCTACGCCCCCAAGGGCAGCAAGGACCGCGCCGCCCAGGCCAAGCTCACCCTGACCGAGCTCGACGCCGCGATCGGCCGATTCATCCGCGAGGTCTACAACCTGCGGCCGCACTCCGAAACCCGCCTCCCGCCGCAGGCCCGGTGGGAGGGCGGCGCGTTCATCCCGCGCATGCCCGACTCCCTGGAGCAGCTGGACCTGCTGCTGTGCACCGTCGCCAAGCCGCGCAAGGTGCACACCGACGGCATCCAGTTCCTGGCCCTGCGCTACATCGACCCGGTCCTGGCCGACTACGTCGGCGAACAGGTCACCATCCGCTACGACCCCCGCGACATCACCGAGATCCGCGTCTACCTGCGCCACCCCGACGGCACCGACAACACCTTCCTGTGCCGGGCGATCTGCCCGGAACTGTCCGGCGAGACCGTCAGCCTCAAAGAGATCACCGCCGCCCGCAACGCCCGCCGCAAACAGCTGCGCGGCTGGCTCGCCACCCGCAGCACCGTCGTCGACACCCTGCTGGCCCTGCACGACGAACCGCTGCCCGCCGCCTACCCCGCAACGACCGGGCTGCGCCAGTGGAACACCTCCGACCAGGCCGCCACCACTCACGACACAGGCGACACTCCTACCCCTGCTGACGGTCCGCGACTCAAACGCTACTGGAATGAGTGAGCGGCGCTCCGGCCGGAAAGACACCCGGCGTGGATGAGCCCTCTGCCCCAGGCGACAGCACTCCCGACCCTCACCCAGCCCCGCCCCCGGCCAGCCCGCCCAGCGCCCCCGGCCCCACGGCACGCGCCTACACCACCGACCGTCCCGCGCCCGGCCCCGCCCCGGCGAACCGATCCGAGCCGGCGCCCGCGCCGCTCATGGTGACCAAGGAGCACCGCAGATTCGGCGAGTTCGCCGAAGCCGTCCGCCGCAAGCGCTACATCGGCCTGTGCTACGGCGGCCCCGGCGTCGGCAAGACCGAATCCGCCCGCGCCTACACCCGCTGGGACCAGCTCGCCCCGCACCTCAACGGGCAGGGATCGGCCGCCGCTCCCGAGGCCGACGACGTCCTGGCCGTCCGCGCCGTCATGTACACCCCCAAAGTCCACAGCACCCCGGACAAACTCGACAAAGAGATCTCCCTGCTATGCGACCGGCTCGGCCGCACCGTCGACCTCATGCTGCAGACCGGCCGGGGCAACGGCGACAACCCTCCACCAGGAACCAGCTCCACCGGTGCCGAGCTCCTGATCGTGGACGAAGCCGACCGGCTCAAACGGCCGGGCTCGAACAACTCCGCGACCACCACGACCGCACCGGCATCGGCGTGATCCTCATCGGCATGCCCGGCATCGAAAAACGCCTCGCCCGCTACCCCCAGCTCTACTCCCGGGTCGGCTTCATCCACCACTACAAACCCCTGTCCATCGACGAACAGGCTCACGTCCTGGACCGCAAATGGCCCCACCTCGGCCTCGGCGCGAGCGACGATTTCGCCACCACCGAGGCCATCGCCGCCATCACCCGCATAACCAGCGGCAACTTCCGCCTCATCACCCGCCTCGTCGACCAGATCGAACGCGTCCTGGAGATCAACCAGCTCACCACCGTGACCAAGGAAGTCGTCGAAGCCGCCCGCGAGAACCTGATCATCGGCGTCATGTGAGCCTCCCGCCTCGAACCCGCGACCCACCACATCGACACCCCCGGCCCCGCCACATGGCGGGGCCGTCCTTTTGCCGTCAAAGGATCATGTCTGGCCACGTAGCGCCGGAGATTCCTGGCCATTTATCGCCGGAACTTACAGGTTGGCGGAGCTGGCCAAGTACGGGATGAGCGCGGATGCCTCGCAGATCCGCCGCCATCGCGATGGCCGCCGGTTGGCGACGCTGCTGGCCACGGTCGCGTTCTTGGAGGCCAAGTCGGTCGACGACACCCTGGAGTTGCTGGACCTGCTGATGAGGCCGAGCTGCTGAACAAGGCGCAGACGGCCGCGGACAAGGACAAGGTCCGCAAGCACCCGAAGCTGGCCAGAGCCTCGGCCCGGCTGGCGGTGGCGGTGGAGGCGTTGTTCGACTCCGACTCGTGGGGCGGTGAGGAGGAAGAGCCGCGGGTGTCGGAGGTGTGGGAGGCGATCGAGGCGGTGATCTCGCGGGCGGAGCTGCGGGCCGCGCTGGTGCTGGTGAATGAGAACGTACTGCCGGCCGACGCGGCAGATCCTGAGGACTGGCGCAGCGAGCTCATCGGCCGCTACAGCACGGTATCGGGGCTGTTGAAGCTGCTGCCCAAGGTGATCAGTTTCGGCGCGAACGCGGAAGGCGCCCCGGTGCTGGCGGCGATGCGGCGCCTGCCCGGCGTGCTGGCCTACCGCGGCCGGCTGCCGGCGCCGCTGATCCCCGCCCGCCTGATCGAGGCGGCCGTGGTGACCGGCCCGTGGAAGCGCCTGGTGTTCGGCCACCCGGCTTTCGAGGACGGCGGCGCGGTGAACAGGCACGCGTATACCTTCTGCCTGCTGGAGCAGTTCCATCGGCATCTCAAGCGCCGCGAGATCTACGCCGAGGCCTCCACCAAGTGGCTCACCCCCCAGGCCCGGCTCCTGGACGGCGAGACGTGGGAGGCGGTCCGGCCGGACGTGCTCACCGCGCTCGGCCTGCCGGAGGATCCGCAGGCGCTGCTGGCCGGCCACGCTCGCGCGCTGGACGCCACCTACCGGGAGGTCGGCGACCGGCTGGAGGCCAACGCCGAGGTCCGCATCGATGACGCCGGAAAGATCCACCTGACCGGCGTGAAGGCCAATCGAGGAGCCGCCGTCGCTGATCGACCTGCGCAACCGCACCACGGCGATGCTGCCGCGGGTGGACCTTCCTGAGGTCATCTTGGAGGTGATGAGCTGGGAGCCTCAGCTGGTGGAGGCGTTCACCGCGGTGTCGGGCGGCCGCTCCTGGCTGGAGGACCTGCCGACCTCGGTCGCGGCGTGCCTGGCCGCGCAGTCCATGAACGTCGGTTACCGGCCGATCGCCAAAGCCGCCGTGCCCGCCCTGCAGCGCTCGCGCCTGTCGCACGTGTTCCAGAACTACTTCCGGCCCGAGACGCTCAGCCTGGCCGACGCGCCGCTGGTGGCCTGGCAGGCCGGGCTGCCGCTGGCACAGGCGTGGGGCGGCGGCATGGCCGCTGCGGTCGACGGGATGCGGTTCGTGGTCCCGGTGCCGGCCGCCTTCGCCCGTCCCAACCGCAAATTCTTCGGCTCCAAGCGCGGTATGACCTGGCTCTGCCCCAGTAAATGATCAAGGAATCGGGCGAGGCGCGAAGATCGCGACCGGGACGGTTCGCGACTCCCTGCACATGGTCCACGTCAGCTTCGGGCTGGATGGCAGGGAACTGCCCGAGATCGTCGAGTCGGACACCGGATCTTATAGTGACCTGACCTTCGGCCTGCTGGAACTGCTGGACATCTCCTACCGGCCCGCGCTGGCGGACCTGCCCGACCGGAAAGGCTGGCGGATCGAGCCGGCGCCGATTACGGGCCACTGAACACCTTCGCCCGCGGGCGGATCGACCTGCGCAAGGTGGCGCGGATGTGGCCGGACATCCTGCGGGTGCCGCCTACGGCCGGATCTTCAAATCGATGCACATCCTCGCCTACATCGACGTGGATGAGACCTATCGCCGCGATATCAAACACATCCGCAACCTGCAGGAAGGGCGCCACGCCCTGGCGCGCAAGATCTGCCACGGCAAGAAGGGCGAGCTCTACCACCGCTGCGCGCGCGGGGCTGGAGAATCAGCTCGGCATGCTCGGGCTCGTCCTGAATTGCGTCGTTTTGTGGATGACTGTGTATCTGGATGCGGCGGCGCGGCAGTTGCGGGCACAGGGCTACCCGGTCCGCGAGGAGGACATGGCCCGCTTGTCGCCGTTCGTCAGCCGGTACCTGGGCGTGCATGGTGCCTACAGTTTCCTGCTTCCCGAGCTGGCCCCCGGAGCAATCCGCAGCCTGCGCGATCCGGATGCCCCCGATGTCGACGATGACGAGATCTGACAACTTCTGGCCCCGTTTCCTCGCATCACTTCGCCCGCATCGATGGCGATGCCCAGGTGGCCTGACCGTCGGCCCGTGCCAGACGGCCCGGCCGGAAGCCCAGCACCCGCACCTCGCCGGTCACTGGTTGTACAGCACAACCATCTAGTTGTATGGTCGAACCATGGCGGATGATCGTGAACTCCAGGAGGCCGTGGCGCGCTTCGTGCGGGCCTTCGGTCTCCATCAGCCGGACCAGACCCCATGCGGGCAGCCCATCCCGACCTCGGAGGCGCACGCACTGGGCGAGCTGGCCAGGGACGGCGCGTTGCGCCAAAGCGAGCTGGCGCATCGGCTGCGGCTGGAGAAGAGCACCACCAGCCGGCTGGTCACCCAGCTGATCAACCGCGGCTGGGCCGAGCGCACTCCCGCACCCGGCGACGGGCGCGGGGTGCTGGTCCAGCTCACCCCGCACGGGGTGCAGGCCGCGGCCCGGCTGGCCGAGGCCCGAGCCAAGCGGTTCTCCGCCGTTCTCGACCGTGTTCCCGAGGGCGAACGCATCGACGTGCTGCGCGCCCTGACGACCCTCACAAAGGCCATCGATGAAACCTAAGAATCGACGTGTCCAGGCGCTGATCGCGGCGCTCGCGCTCGTCGTCGTCGCCACGACCGCGTACGTGCTCATCAGCCGCAACGAGCAGCAGGCGCTGGCCGCCCGACAGGCCGAGATCGCGGCCAGGAGCCGCCAGGTGATGCCGTTCGATCTGGAGCGCACCACGCACCGCTTCGCCAAGGCCGCCGACGGCGGCGTGCAGACCGTCACCTCCGAGGACCCGGCCGACGCCGAACAGGTCAGGCTGGTTCGCGAGCACCTGACCGAAGAGGCGGCGGGCTTCAGCAAGGGCGACTACGGCGATCCCGCCTCCATCCACGGCGGCCAGATGCCGGGCCTGCGCGAGCTCGAACAAGGCCACGACCGCATCGACATCCGCTACACCGAACTGCCCGCCGGCGCCCGAATCACCTACACCACCGCCGACGCCTCCCTGGTCAAGGCGTTGCACACATGGTTCGACGCCCAGGTCACCGACCACGGCCGGCACGCCGAACACGGCTGAGCCCCCGCTCCTGCACGTTCTCTTCCACCGGACCCGTACATCCCCCTTATACCTAGCCGGGGTAGGGTTCCTCTCGCTCCTCCAGATACCCAACGGCCGTACCGTACCCGGCCTGGCCATCCCACCCACCGTCGAGGAGGGGCGGCGCAACGCCTCCCCCGCCCGACGATGAAAGGACACCCCTCTCATGACGACCGCGGACATCGGCTCCGGCCCACGCACCGGCGTGAAACAGTGGCTCGCCCTGGGCGTGCTGGTCCTGCCCGCGCTGCTGCTGTTCATGATGCTGACCGTGCTGTTCCTGGCCATCCCCCAGCTGACCGCCGACCTGCGGCCGAGCAGCACCCAGACGTTGTGGATCATCGACATCTACGGCTTTTTGATGGCCGGCCTGCTGGTCACCATGGGCACGCTCGGCGACCGGATCGGCCACCGGCGGCTGCTGACCGGCGGCGCGGTCGTCTTCGCCGTCGTCTCGGTGCTCGCCGCCAGCACCTCCGACCCCGGCTGGCTGATCGTCTGGCGGGCCGTCCTGGGCGTCGCCGCTGCCACCCAGATGCCCGCCACGCTGGGGCTGATCTTCGCCACGTTCACCGACCGGCGCCGGCAAGCCGTGGCGGTCGGGGTGTGGTCGGGCGCCATCTCGGTCGGCACCGGGCTTGGCCCGGTGGCCGGCGGCGCGCTGCTGGAGGCGTTCTCCTGGCGGGCGGCCTTCCTGATCGCGGTGCCGGTCATGGCGATCGTGGCGATCGGCGCACCGCTGCTGCTGCCCGCCCACCGCAACCCCGCCGCCGGCCGGGTGGATCTGCTCAGCGTGCTGCTGTCGCTGGCCACCCTGCTGCCGATCGTCTACGGCGTCAAGGAACTCGGCAAGGACGGCCGCCTGGCCGTCGCGGTGGCCGCCATGGTGATCGGGCTGGCGTTCGGCGCCTGGTTCGTCGTGCGCCAGCTGCGCCTGCCCGAGCCGCTGGTGGACGTGCGGCTGTTCGCCAACCGCGTGGTCGGCGGCGCGCTGGGCGTGTTCCTGCTCGCCGCGACCGCGCTCGGCGGCGTCTACCTGCTCATCACCCAGTACCTGCAACTGGTGGAAGGCCTGTCGCCGCTGCAGGCGGCTCTGTGGGTGCTGCCCGCCGCGGCGCTGCTGGTGCTCGTCTCCACCGCCTCGCCCATCCTGGCCCGGCGCTTCCGCCCGGGACGGCTCATCGCGGCCGGGCTGGCCGTCCAGGTGCTCGGCTACCTGATGCTCACCCAGGTCGGCGCCACCGGCGGGCTGCCGCTCCTGGTCGCGGGCTTCATCGTGCTGTATCCGGCGGTCGCCCCGTCGATGGCGCTGACCACCAACCTGGTCGTCGGCTCGGTGCCGCCGAACAAGGCCGGCGCGGCGTCCGGGCTGGCCACCACCTGCAGCGATCTGGGCATCTCGCTCGGTATCGCGATCCTCGGCAGCATCGCCGCCGCCGTCTACCGCGGCCAGATCAGCGCCGAGCTGCCCGCGGCTCTGCCGCCCGAGGCCGCCGCCGCGAGCCGTGACAGCCTCGGCGGCGCGGTCACCGCGGCGCAGACCCTGCCCGGCGAGCTGGGCGCGGCCGTACTCGCCCCCGCCCGGGAGGCGTTCACCGGCGGGCTCACCACGGCGGCCGTCATCGCCGCGGTCATCGCCGCCGGCGCGGCCGTCCTGGCGCTGCGCCGGCTCGGCCACCTCCCGCCCACCGGCAACACCCCCGGCCACTGACCGCCCGGCTCGCCTGCCCGGCAGAGGACCCGCCAGCACACCACCCCCTGCCACCCGCCGAACCCTCTACCTGGGAGATCCCGTGATATCGATCCGTCGCGCCACCCCCGATGACGCCGCCATCGTGCACGGCCTCATCCGGGGCCTGGCCGAGCACCAAGACCAGGGCTGGGGCGTCACCGTGGCCGCTGATGACCTGAAGCGGCTGCTGGCCCGCCCGGAGGTCGGCTATCTGATCGCCGAGCGGGACGGCCGGGCCATCGGCTACGTCTCCTGGCTGCAGCGGATCAGCTTCTGGTCCGGCCAGGACTACCTCCACCTGGACGACCTGTACGTGACCGACGCAGAACGCGGCCACGGCGTAGGCGAGCAACTGATGCGCGCCATCGCCGAAGTCGCCGACGGCAAGGTGATCCGCTGGGAGGTGGCCGAGGCCAACGCCGGCGCGCAACGCTTCTACCAGCGCCTCGGTGCCACCCTCGTCTCCAAGAAGCTCGGCCGCTGGCAGCCGAGATAGCACGCCTACCGCCACCCCAGCCCTTACCTGACAAAGGAGCCCGACCATGACCGACCCCTCCCGCCCGTCCTGCGATCCCTGTTCCTGCACGCGCCCCTCGGGCGCGGGCCGCGCGCCGTGCTGCAGCGCATGCTCGCCCTCGTGGACGACGACACCCCGCCCGACGGCCCCGACGGCCCGGTCGCGGTGCTCGAACAGCGCCTGTCCGCGCTCCTGGGCAAGGAGGCCGCCCTGTTCTTCCCCAGCGGGACGATGGCCCAGCAGGTCGCGCTGCGGGTGCACGCCGAGCGCAGCGGCCGCCGTACCTTCGCCGCGCACCCCCAATCCCACCTGGACGTGTGGGAGGAGCAGGGCTACAACGCCGTCCACGGCCTGCGGTTGCGCCGGACCGGCGACCTGCACGAGCTGATGACCGCCGCCGACCTGGCGGCGATCGGCGAGCCCCTCGCCGCGGTGGTGTGGGAACTACCGCAACGCGACATCGGCGGACTGCTGCCCGAGTGGGACGACCTGCTCGCGCAGGTCGCGCGGGCGCGGGAAGGCGGCGCCGCTCCGCACCTGGACGGCGCCCGCATCTGGGAGGCCCAGACCTATTACGGCCGGCCGCTGGACGAGATCGCCGCGCTGTTCGACACTGTGTACGTCTCGCTGTACAAGAGCCTGCTGGGCACCCGCGGCGCCGTGCTCGTCGCCGACGCCGCCACCGTGGCCATCGCCAGGACCTGGCGGCAACGGCTCGGCGGCGGCATTCGCGACGCGTGGCCGCTCGCCCTGTCCGCCCTGGTCGGCCTCGACACGATCGCCGAGCGGATGCCCGCCTACCGCGAGCACGCCATCGCGATCGCGGCGGCCGTCAACGCCGACGGCGCCGCCCGCGCCTTCCCCGACCCTCCGCAGACGCCGATCTTCCACATCCACCTGCCGGCCCTCCGGCGGGCCGTTGAGAGCGCCGGCGCCGCCATGCTCGCCGAGCACGGCATCCAGCTGTACGGCCGCGTCCGATCCGGGCCGGACCCGTCCCGGTGCAGCTTCGAGGTGACCGTCGGCCAGAACGCGATGGGCTTCACCCCCGGCGAGGTGGTCGCCCTCCTGCACGAACTGCTCAAGCGCGCCGGCGCCTGAGCGCGTCAGTTCGGGGCGCTCGGTCAGCTTCTCCGGCGCGGTGTCGGCGAAGACCTTCTCGCAGCCCGCCGCGCTCAGCGCGTCGCTCTGCCCGTCCACGTTCTGCGACGCGCTGGAGATCCGGGCGTAACCGACCCGCTGGAGATCCGGGCGTAACCGACCCGCTGGCCGGCGAAAGGATACACGGCCCCGTGCGGCACCCGCCCTGGCCTGCGGGAAGGCGCTTACCGTACGAAACGGCTCCGCCGCAGGTCCACCCCCGCGTCCGCCTCATATCACCACGTCGAACAATGTGGGCGTGAGCGTTCGAGTGGTACGTCCGTGAGCTGGTGGCAGGAACTGCTGGGGTTCGTCGCAAGCCTGCTGATCTCGGTGGTGACCACCCCCGTCGGGGTGTCTGGAGCGGTATTCCTGCTTCCGGTCCAGATCAGCGTGTTGAACGTGCCCAACCCAGCGGTGACGCCGACCAACCTGTTATTCAACGTCGTGGCCACACCGGGGGCGTTGCTGCGCTACCGCAAGCGCGGCCATCTCGGCGGGCCGCTGACCCGCCTGCTGGTGCTGGGCACCTTGCCCGGCGTCGTCATCGGTGCGCTGGCGCGGGTCTTCCTCCTGCCCGGCCTGGAGTGTTTCGCCTCCGGGTGGCCTGTCTGCTGTTCCCGGTGGGCTTATGGCTGTGCGTGCGCACGCTGCGCCCGGCCCGCGGCCACGACGCGCCGGACGGCCCGTCGCCGCCTGCGATCACCGCGCTTGCGGTGGTCGGGGGGATGGTGGGCGGGATGTACGGCATCGGCGGCGGGTCGCTGCTCGGGCCGATCCTGGTGGGGCGTGGACTCCCGGTCACCAAGGTCGCCCCCGCCGCGCTGGCCACGACGTTCATTACCTCGACCGCCGGGGCGCTCACCTACGCCGTGCTGGCGCTGAGCACCCCTGGCGATATCGCGCCTGAGTGGGGGTTGGGCCTGCTGTGCGGGCTGGGTGGGCTGATCGGCGGCTACGTCGGCGCTCACCTGCAGCCCCGGCTGCCGGAGACCGCGCTCCGGCTGCTCCTGGGTGCCTTGGCCACCGCTCTGGCCGGCCTGTACGCCGTCCAGGCCCTGACTGACCTGACCCCGCGGCCAGGCGGCGCTCCCACCGACCGGCCTCCCCGATGCCGGTCGCCGCCATCCAGCGCATGGCACGAGCATGCAGGAGGCGGTGGCCGGTTCCGGTCGGGAATGCTGCTGCCGGTTGGGCGCGTCGTACGGGTGGCGGAATTTTGACGGGCCGGGATCTGGCTACCCGCAGGACGACGGCCAGGTCGTCGGGGGACGGGCCGCTCCAGGCGCCGCCGCGGGGCGCCGGCGCCTGTTTGGCGGAGCACTCCGGTTCATGGGTCCGGTGAGGTGGCAGGCGTCCCGACCCGGGGCAATCGATCGAGTGAACCGTCTAGGCCGGTCATCGGCCCGCCGCGGTGTGGGTGCCTGTGCGGGGTACCCACGCTGCTATCCGGGGCCGGGGCGGGCGCCCGCCGGGGCGGGCAGAAGTCCGGAGGCGTTGTCGCGGCCCGCCGGCCAGAACAGGGGCTGGTCCAGGCCGGGGAGGCGGTGGTTTTGGATCAGCGCTTGGGTGGCGGGCCGGAGCAGGTGGTCCTGCAGGGCCAGCGCGCCGGCCACGTTCGCGCGGGGGAACCTGGCCGGGTTGACCACGACCGACACCATGATGCGGTGGAACATCTCATCGCCATATAGCACAGGGCGTAAGGAGAGCGGGTTGTCCTGCTGCCAGAGGAGGAACGGCGTGAGGCCCCAGAGGCTGTAGCCCCCCTGTTGAGCGGCCGCCCGCATGGCCGCTTGCGGCTGGAGTCCCGTGTCGTGGTACCAGCCGGTCTTGTCCGGTCGACCGGCGGCGTTCCACAGGATGTCGGCGATGTAGGTCAGCCCCGGCGTGGCGGTGGCGATGAAGGGCGCACGCACGGCGGCGATGCGACCAAAGGCCGCCACGGGATCGGTGAACCCTGCCACGCCGGCCGGGTCGCTCGTGTGCATGATCAACGCGGTGGCGTTGAACAACACCGTCCGTGGCCATTGGCCAAGGCCCTCGATGATGAACGCGTGGGCGTCGGTGTGCCCGAAGTGGGAGAAGACCAGGTCGGCCTCGCCGGCGCGGGCCCTGGCGTACACGTCTTCTCCGATGTAGACCTGCACGCGCCGGCCGGTTCGCGCTTCGAACGGGGCGAGCAGGCGCGGCAGCAGGCCTCCGTCCTGGACGGTGGTGACGCTGGCCAGGCGGACGGTGGTTCTGATCGCTGCCGCCTGGCCCGGCGTCGTGCTGGTCGCCGACGCGCTTCTCGTCCACCCCGTTACGCCTGCCGTTGCCAGCGCGAGCAGGCCGGTGGCCGTCACCGCGTCCCGGCGCGATAACTGCGGTGCGCGATCCTGTCGGTGCGCCTCACCTCGAGCGTGCATGTCCGTCTCCCTGTCCGGTCTCGGTCACTGGCCGTTTGCGTCGTTGGGTGTCTCGCCTGGTCTCGCTGGATGGCGAGGCGGCGTTGACGTGGTCTGCCCTGCGGGAAACAGGTGGCGATAGCGGTCGAGGAACACCTCGATGCGCTCGGCCTGTCGCTGCAGATCCGCCGCGCGTTCGTGCAGGTAGGCCTCACCCGCCGGGGTCAGGCGGTAGGTGCGGCGCGGCGGTGCGTCATCACCCAGCATCCATTCCGCCATCACCAGGTCCTCCTCCGCCAGCTGGCGCAACACCCGGTACACCACCGACGCATCTTGCGCGGCCCGCCGGAAACCGAGATCGGCCAGGTACCCGGCCAACACATAGCCGTGCCTGGGAGCATCGGCCAACGCGAGCAGGACAAACGGAACCATCCCCTGTCCCGTCCCGCTCCGATCGGTACCGCCGCGGCGTGCCGCCATGGATCAGGCCCTTCCGTCCTTGGTGACAAAACGACCTTATTGACATATTGACCCCCACAAATGAAAAGGCAACCCCAGCCTGGCCAGCCCGCGAGCCAGCGGCCACGCGCTACGGCTACGAGCGCAACGTGCTGGCCTTCATGCAGGCGATCGCTCCGTGGGCGCAACAGCCGAGGCCGGCGCGGGCAGGCAAGTCGACGTAAGAAAGCCGATGGGAACTGCCCGCCGGCAGCCCTCACCGCGCTTGCGCCACCCAGGCGGGCTGCCTTGGCCGCGGCCGCTGCGGGTTCGCCCCAGCCGAGCTCGTCGGCCGCATCGGACAGCGCGACGAGGAGCCGCCGGCCCAACGTGCCGGTATTCGCTGGGCGGCCCCCACGCCGAGGTGGAGTTCGAGCGGGTCGCCGTCGCCGCCGAGCAGGGGCGTCCGCCCGGCTCGGCCTCCGCTGCCACAGGGCCGACTCGCCAACGTTTCTGGATAGAGGTTTCTGGACGGCGTTGCCGCTGGTCGCCAAGGTTGTAAGTGCGCGTTTGAGAAGATCGTTCATGTTCGGCGTGGTGGGGTGACGATCGGCGTACGGATCGCCAGGGTGGCTGGATGCCCCCTGATCGTTACCCCTCGGATCTGACCGATGAGCAGTGGGAGCTGATCGAAC
>NZ_BAABDQ010000058.1:0-65245 GCF_039539705.1 Nonomuraea rosea
AGGCTGCTCCCACCCTCCCCGGTGATCCCCGGATCAGGCTGCCTCCAGCTTCACCCCACCGCTACGACGGCAGAGCGACGGTGGTCTTTCACCTCCGTTCGGACAAACAGCGCTTTCCATGGCGCACTGACACGTTTCTTACCGGCACCCCGTGAATGTCCGGCTCCAGCCCTCGACCGGCCTTCAGCCGCATTCCATACTTGACCCCGCGGCGCCGCGGGGCCGGTCCGGCGGGAAGGGCACGATGAGGTATCTGAGAAGGCTGCCGGCGCTGATCCCGCCAGTGCTCCGGCAAACGCTCCGGGCACCGGCTCCGCACGTGCAGAGCCGATAAGTTACGGAGTGTCCCGCATGATCAGCCCCGACCTCGGCGCACGCTCGATCGCAGAGATCACAAAGCACATGGAGGTGCAGCGATGGACACATCCGCGTATTTGACGGCCGTTGCCGAGCAGACGAGCACGCTTGCCGATTGGGTGCACGGCAGGGATGCCGCGGCCCCGGTGCCGACATGTCCGGAGTGGACGCTGGCCGATCTCGTCGACCATGTCGGAGCGGTACAGCGTATGGTGACCATGCTCGTGGGCGAGCAGATGACCGAGCCGAGCAAGGCGTTCGCCGGTTACGTCCCGGGTCCGACCGATTCGGGCCAGTGGCGCGCCTGGCTGAGCGATTGCGCGGCCGAGGCGCGACAGGCGTTCACTACGGTCGCCGATGACACGCCGGTGTGGGATCCGTCGGGTGCCGCCGCAGGCGTGCCGTTCTGGTCACGCCGGCTGCTGGGCGAGGTTTGCGTGCATCGCGCGGACGCGGCTGTGGCGCTCGGCATGCAGTACGAGCTGGCGCCGGAGCTCGCCGTCGCGGCCATCGAGGACTGGCTCGACACGATGACTTCCCGCGGCTATTGGGAGAACAGGGAGGGCTTCGCCGACGCGATGCGCGGGGACGGTCAGACGCTGCATTTCCACGCAACCGACGCGCCCGGCGAGTGGGTGGCACGCCGCGAACCGGACATGGTCGTGCTGGAGCGCACGCACACCAAGGCGGACGTCGTGGTAAGCGGCCCAGCCGCCGAGCTCCTGCTCGTGATCAGCAGGCGTCGCCCCCTGGATGCGGCTTCCACGCTGGAAGTGCAGGGGGATCGGGCGCTGCTCGACCACTGGATCGGACACATGGACTGGATCGCCGGCTGACCCACGATCGGCTGCGACCCCGCGCTCCGGTGACGCCGCTACGGGGTGACGATGGCGAAGTCGGGTGTGGGGCTGTCGAGCAGGTCGGACAGCCTGCGCAGCACGCCCATGTCACCCTCGTGCTCGATGCCGCCCCCGTCGTGGCCGGCCAGCAGGCTCAAAAGCTGGGCCTTGGTGAGCCGGAGCGTCAGGTTCGCCGGTTGCCCGGGCGGGTCCGCCTGCTGGATGAGCGCGCCGTTGGACAGCGTGGTGCGGTGCCGCTCGCCGAGATCGGTCAGCTGCCAGTCGATCGCGAAGCGGTCGTTCCACGCCTCGGGCCCGTTGAGACGGATGGCGAGCGAGTCGAAGATCTGCTCTGCCGTCAGGGCGTCGATCATGTCGGCGGAGGTGGTGTCGAGGTCGGCGGGCACGATGTCGCCGGTCAGCTCAAGGGCGGCCATCAGGTAGAAGTTGCGCCAGGTGCCGTTCTCCGCGCCGTGGCCGAGCCGGGTGTAGACCTCGGCCAGCAGACCGCGGGCCTCGGCGTCATGCTCGTCGGCGAAGACGACGTGGTTGAGGATCGTCGCCGCGAAGCGCAGGTCGCCGTCGCGCAGGTAGCGGCGGGCGAAGGCGATCGCGCCCTGGCTGCCGCCCATGCACTCGACGTAGCGCCTGGCCTGCTCGACCGGCGGATGCTCCCACAGGTGGGCCGGGTTGCCGTCGAACCAGCCCAGGTAGCGCTGGTAGATCGCTTTGACGTTGTGGCTGACCGAGCCGTAGTAGCCGTGGGTGTGCCAGACCTGCTCCAGCGCGGGCGGCATCCGCATCTGCTCGGCGATCTCGCTGGCGGTCAGGCCGCGGTTCATCATGCGCAGCGTCTGGTCGTGCAGGTAGGCGTACATGTCGCGCTGCTCGGACAGGAACGTGACGATGTTCTCCCGGCCCCAGGCGGGCCAGTGATGGGAGGCGAAGGCCACGTCCGCCTGGTCGGCGAACAGCGTGATCGCCTCGGTCAGGTAGCGGGCCCAGATGCGGGTGTCGCGGACCGGTGCGCCCCGCAGTGTGAGGACGTTGTGCTGGTTGTGGGTGGCGTTCTCCGCCATGCACAACGCACGCCGGTCGGGGAGCAGGAAGTTCATCTCCGCCGGCGCCTCGGTGTCCGGGGTGAGCTGGAAGACCATCCGTACCCCGTCGATCGTCTCCTCCTGCCCGGTACGGGTGATGTCCTTGCTCGGCGGCAGCAGCGACATCGTCCCGGTGGACGTCGTAAGGCCCAGACCTGCGCCGATCTGGCCGTGCGCCGCCCGCGGCAGCGCCGGGCCGTACATGTAGACCGAGCGGCGGGTCATCGCGGTGCCCGCGTAGACGTTCTCCGACACCGTGTGCTCCATGAACCCGGCCGGGGCCAGGATCGGCACGCTGCCGTCGGTGACGCCGCGCACCCCGCCGAAGTGGTCACCGTGGCAGTGCGTGTAGATCACCCCGGTGACCGGGCGCTCGCCCCGGTGGTCGCGATACAGCCGCAGCGCCGCCGCCGCGCACTCGGTGGAGATCAGCGGATCGATGACGATGACACCCGTCTCCCCCTCCACCAGCGTCATGTTCGACAGATCCAGGCCACGCACCTGGTAGATGCCGTCCGTCACCTCGTACAGCCCCTGCTTGGCGCACAGTTGCCCCTGCCGCCACAGGCTCGGATGAGCGCTGTCCGGGCACTCGCCTTCGAGGAAGCCGAACGAGTCGCCGTCCCACACCACCTGGCCGTCCGCCGCCCGCACCACCGCCGGGCTCAGCTTGGCGACGAACCCGCGCTCGGCGTTGTCGAAGTCGGAACGATCGTGAAAGGGAAGATCTGCCATGCAGCCAGACGTTCCCCCTCCCGATTCAGGCCAACGCCACAGAAGCGCCAAGTCACGCGCTCCAGGCCGGCGGAGCCCTCCGGGTGGAGTCGCCGGGCCGCCTGCCGTACCGTCGCTTGATGATCTATTTGGACCGTCTGGGATATCTGCTGGGCCTCGAAGGCGTCGCACTCCTGCGGGCCTTCAGGGAGGACGGCTCGGACCGCGCGTTCGTCGAGGCCCGGATCGCCGAGATCCGGAGGCTGCTCGACACACCCGCGCTCGCGGAGGCCGGTGGTGTGACGGCGGAGCCCGGCGCGGTTTCCATGGCAGAGGTGTACGCGGCATGGGCGCCGCACTACGACGCCGGCGGCAACCAGATGATCGACTCCGAGCAGCCGGTCGTCCGAAGCATCCTCGACGGCCTCCCCGTCGGCGTCGCCCTGGACGCGGCCTGCGGCACCGGCCGGCACACGGCGTACCTGGCGGAGCTCGGCCACCAGGTCATCGGCATCGACAGATCACCCGACATGCTGGCCCACGCCCGCGCACGCCTGCCCGGCGCGAGCCTCCTCGAAGCCGACCTGCACCGGCTGCCGCTGCCCGACGACGCGGTGGACACCGTCGTGTGCGCACTGGCCCTGGTGCACGTACCCGATCTGGCGCGGGCGCTGGCGGAGTTCGCGCGCGTGCTGCGGCCCGGCGGCCACCTGGTCATCTCCGATCCGCACCTGCTGTCGGCCTATCTGGCGCCGCGGAAGGAGCGCACCAGCGCGGACGGCCGCCCCGCGCTCGTGGCCGACCACCACCGCCCGCTGAGCGACTACCTCGCGGCGGCGCTCCCCCTGGGATTCCAGGTTCGCCGCTGCGCGGAGCCCCGCCGCCCGGCCCTGCCGCTGGTCGCGGGCACCCGCCCGCCGGAGTCGCTGCCGCCGCACGGCGCCTGGGACATCATGTACTGGTGCCCGGAGGCCGCGAACGCGGCCATGGAGAACACGCCGGTCGCCGTCGTCTGGCACTTCCAGCTGTCCTGAACGCACTGGGCAGCCGGTCAGTGCAGTGCGGCGAGCCGGCGGGCGAGCAGGGCGGCGGCCTCGCGCAGCTCTGGAGGCTCCAGCACCTCGGCCTCGAAGCCCAGCCGGACGACGTGCACGGCGAGCCAGTCCAGGTCCACGCCGCCGGCGACGAGCACGCACCACCCGTCGCGATCGTCCTCGACCCGCCCCACCTGGGGTGGCACCAGCTCGCGCACCTGATCGGGCCGGGCACGCAGCCGCACCCGGGCGAGATACCGGTACGGCGCCTCGGTCACGGACCGCTGGACGTAGGTGACCGGGTCCGGATGCTCCCTCGCCCGGAAGCGCCAGGTCGTCGCCGTTACCTCGCGCATCCGGTCCAGCCGGAAGGTACGCCAGTCGTCGCGATCGACGTCCCAGGCCATCAGGTACCAGCGGCGGCCGGTCGCGACCATCCGTACCGGCTCGGTCGTGCGCTCGCGCTCCTCGCCGCCGCGGCCGGCGTACCGGAACCGCACCCGCACGGCGTCGCGGCAGGCCCGCGCGAGCGTCACCAGCAGCTCCGGGTCGATCTCGACCCCCGGGCCGACCAGGGTGTCGGTGGCGCCGTGCACCGCCCGCACCTCGGCCCGCAGCCGGGGCGGCATCACCTGGTCGAGCTTGGCCAGCGCGCGCAGCGCCGCCTCGCCCGCTCCGGCGACCGTGCCGCCCGCCGCCATCAGCAGGGAGACCGCCGTCGCGATCGCCTCCTCGTCGTCGAGGAGCAGCGGCGGCAGCCGGGTGCCCGCGCCGAGCTGGTAACCGCCGCCGACGCCCGGCGCCGCGTGCACCGGGTAGCCGACCGCGCGCAGCCGCTCCACATCGCGGCGCACCGAGCGGTCGGTGACGCCCAGCTCGGCGGCGAGGTCGGCGGCGGTCCAGGAGGGCCGGCGCTGCAGCAGCGCCAGCAGCCGCAGCACCCGCTCGGTCGTCGCCTCAACGGTCATGCGCTCATCGTTCCACGAATCTAGGAACGACCCTGTCCGCATTATGCGGCAGGCTGACACCATGACCGACCAGACCTGGAACCCCCTGCTCCGAGATCAGCTCACCTGGCACTGGACCGAACAACTGCGCGCCCGCCTCAAAGGACTCACCGACGAGGAGTACTTCTGGGAGCCGGCGCCCGGCTGCTGGAACGTGCGCCCGCGCGGCACCGGCGCCGCACCGATGCAGGTCGGGGCCGGCGCGATGACCATCGACTTCGCGGTGCCGGTGCCCGAGCCGGCACCGTTCACGACGATCGCCTGGCGGCTCGGGCACGTGATCGTCGGCGTGCTCGCGATGCGCAACGCCTCGCACTTCGGCCGCGCGCCCACCGACTACCAGTCCTTCGAGTACGCCACCACCGCGTCCGCGGCGCTGGACCAGCTCGACGCGGAGTACGCCACGTGGCTGGCCGGGGTCGAGTCACTCGGCGAAACCGGCCTCGCCCGCCCGTGCGGGGAGGCGGAGGGACCGTACGCCGAGCACCCCATGGCGGCGCTGGTGCTGCACATCCACCGTGAGCTGATCCACCATCTGGCCGAGGTCTGCCTGCTCCGCGACCTTTACCTGCACACCCGACGGGAGGCGAGCCTCTGATGGCCCGCGACGTACAGATCACCTTCGACTGCGCAGACCCGGCCGGGCTGTCGGCGTTCTGGGCCGAGACCCTCGGCTACCAGCTGCAGGAGCCGCCCAAGGGCTTCGAGTCGTGGGAGCAGGCTCTGGAGGCCATGGGCGTGCCGCCCGAGCGGCGCAACGACGCCTCGGCGGTGATCGACCCCGACGGCTTGGGGCCGCGGCTGTTCTTCCAGCGGGTGCCGGAGGGCAAGCAGGCCAAGAACCGGGTGCACCTCGACGTACGAGCCGCCCCCGGGCTGGAGGGCGACGCGCGGATGGCGGCCTTGGAGGCGGAGGCCGAGCGGCTCGTGTCCCGCGGCGCCGCCCGGCTCGGGCGCCAGGAGCCCGCTCCCCCGCTCGGCGCCGGTCACATCGTGATGGCGGATCCCGAGGGCAACGAGTTCTGCCTCGACTGATCAGCCTCGGGCGGGCAGGGAGGCTTTTGGGGGATATTTCCTGTCTTGTCGGGGTAGCAGGACGTCTGCCGCAGCAGCAGACGGGAGTCGCTTGTGAGCACCATGGTGGGACATTGGAAGATGGCGATCGCCGACGGGTGCCTGCCCGGTGACCAGCTCGGCCTGTTCAACGTCGGCTCCGGCAGCGCCCACGTCGAGCTGACGTTCTGCGCGGAGGGCGGGCAGCCGCTGGGGCCGTTCCGCCTGGTCATTCCCGCGCAGCGGTCGCAGTCTCCCGCTCTGGACGACCTGGTCGAATCCGGCACGCCGTCACCGAGCCTGACGTACTCCGTGGTGGTGGTGTCGGACACGCCGGTGCTCGTGCAGCCCCGCCCGGCCGACGCGCCGGCGGCTCGGCATTTGCCTTGACGCTAGTGACAAGGTTCTAGCGTGATCGCGAACTTGATCCCAGAGGAAGATGATGAAATTCGCGATCAATTACTCCGCGGTCAGCGGCCTCGACCCTGACCGGCTCGTGACTTATGCCCGGCATGCCGAGGACTGCGGCTTCGAAGGGCTGTACATGCCCGAGCACATCGTCCTCTATCCCGGCGCCAAGTACGGCACCTTCGACTTCCCGCCCGCCCTTCCCTTTCCCGATCCGCTCGACTGCCTGGCCTTCGCCGCGGCTGCCACCCAGCGCATCCTGCTCGGAACCGCCGTGCTGCTCCTGCCGTACCATCACCCGGTGGTCCTGGCCAAGCGGCTGGCGACCATCGACGTGCTGTCCAAGGGGCGGATGCGGCTGCTGACCGTGGGGCTGGGCACTCTGCCCGGCGAGGCCCGGGCGATGGGGGTCGACTTCAGCACGCGCGGCCGCCGTACCGACGAGGCCATCGACGTGCTGCGGCTGCTCTGGGAAGGCGACGAGAAGGGGGCCAGCTTCGACGGCGAGTTCTTCGGCTTCGACGACGCGACCAGCTTCCCGAAGCCGCATGGGGGTGGGAGCCTGCCGATTCACGTCGGCGGGTCGAGCCGGGCGGCCGCACGCCGCGCCGGGCGGCGCGGCGACGGCTACTTCCCGGGCGGCGCGCTCACCGCCGAGGAACGCGCGATCCAGTGGGAGCTGGCGCGCGCCGCCGCCGTCGAGGCCGGCCGCGACCCCGGCGCGCTGGAGTACACGCGATGGGGCGCGATCGACATGTCCGCCGAACAGGTCGAGGCCCTCGCCGCGGAAGGCGTGACCCGCGTCCTGGTCAGCCCCACCGCGCCGGAACCGGAGCGGCAGCGGGAGGAGATGTCCGCGTTCGCCCAGCGGTTCGCCCTCAGCGGCTGAGGTCAGGGGTGCGCGTGCCGGTCGAGGCCGAGCGTGGCGATGAGGTCAGGGGTGCGCGTGCCGGTCGAGGCCGAGCGTGGCCATGAGGTCTTCGTGCAGCTCGAACCAGACACGATGGCAGGAGTCGACGTCGGTGCGATCGACCCAGGCGTCCTCCCCGGCATGGACGCGCGCCAGGGCTGCGGAGAATCGGGTGTCGTATCCGCGGAACCGGGCGAGGACGCTCCCGAGCCGGTCCGCGAGCGGGGTGAGCGCGCGGTCGATGCCGGCGAGATCGTGCAGGACCCTGGCGTCCCAGGCGGGATCGGAGTGATCGTTGACGGCGAGCCGATCGCCGGCGGTCGGCCGGAGCTGCCAGTCGGTGCAGGCTCGTAGCAGGAGGGCGTTCAGCGGGAGGAACGCGCGGTAGACGTCACGGACCTCCTCGTCACCGCCGGTGCCGGCGAGCTCGGCCGCGAGCAGGCGCTCGTTCTCGGCCCGGCCCGACGCGGTCAGCGACCAGCCTCCGACGCCGGCGAAGGCGGAGTGCTCGACCCACCCACGTGCCTCGGCGTCGAGCAGCAGCTCGTTCGTCTCGGCCACGCCGGTCCCGTAGCGATGAGCGATCACCGGGGTGTCCGCGTACCCCGTGATGCGCACGGCGTGCAGGGCCAGGAGGTCGGGGGAAGAGTCGCGCGTCACGAGCCTGCGTCCTGTCGTGCCGTCAGGCGGGTGTAGTGCTGCTGGCACGCCTGCGGGGAGTTGAACCCCATCGCGTCCGCCATCTGCGCCCAGGTCAGCCCGGCGCTCCGGGCCGTGAACAGCAGGGCGGCCTCGACTCCCTCGACCTCGGCGCGGGCGGCGGGCAGGAGGGCGAGCGCGCTCAGAAGGTCTTCCTGGCCCAGGTCGGTGTTGCGCCAGGCGGCGAACTGCGTGAGGTCGACCGCCGACAGCGGGACGGGCGGGGGCCGCCACGGACGAGCGTCGATCGCGTCAGCGCCCAGGCTCAGGAGACGCTCACGCGCGTCCTGTTCGCGCTGGGCCTGGAGATGATCAGCGTGCATGGTGTGCGCGATGTCCTGCTTGCGGGGCATGCAGCTCATGATTCACAATCAACCCCGGCATCGTCAATATTTCGTTGAAAGGCCGGGTGGATGCTCGTACCCCTCGACAAGGCGGCCGCCGACACCTGCGGGGGCAAGGCCGGCGCGCTCGGCACGCTGCTCCGAGCGGGTCTGCCGGTGCCTGACGGCTTCGTCGTCCCGTTCGCCGCCTACCTCGCCGCCGTCCGCGACCTGGACCTCGGGCGCTTCGCCGGCGAGGCGCGGCGGGTGATCGAGGCCCGCCCGGTCCACGCCACCGTGATCGACGCGCTGGGACGCGCGCTCGGCGAGCTCGGCGATCCGCCCGTGGCGGTACGGTCATCGGCCGCGAACGAGGACACCGGCGAGACCTCGGCGGCCGGTCAGCACGACAGCTTTCTCGCCGTACAGGGTGCCGGCCAGGTCGCCGACGCCGTACGCGCCTGCTGGGCCTCGCTGTTCTCCGCACGCGCCACCGACTACCGGGGCGCCGGCGATCCGGTGATGGCCGTCATCGTGCAACGCCAGCTGGATCCCGAGGTGTCGGGAGTCATGTTCACACCCGCGGACCCCGGCGACGTGACCCAGATCGAGGCGTCCTGGGGCCTCGGTCCCAGCGTCGTCGGAGGCACGGTCACCCCCGACGCCTACCGCGTCGCCGGGGACGGGTCGGTCACCCGCACCATCGCCGACAAGCGGACCCGCCTTGACCGGAGCGGCACGCAGCTCGTCGTTCGCGACGTGCCCGCCCCTGCCCGGGACCGGCCGGCGATCGACGACGCGACCGCCGTGCGGCTCGCCGGGCTGGGCGCGGAGATCGCCGCCGTGCTCGGTGGACCGCAGGACATCGAGTGGGCGATCGCCGGGGGCCGTACGTGGGTGCTGCAAGCACGGCCGGTCACCGCCGCGCCCCCGCCGCCCGCCGGCGTCGGCGACACTTCTGCCGCCACCCTCACCGGAACGCCGGGCAGCCGCGGGACCGCGACCGGCACCGCGCGGATCGTCCGCGGGCCCGGCGACTTCGCGCGCGTGCGGCCCGGCGACATCCTCGTCTGCCCCTTCACCGACCCCGCGTGGACGCCGTTGCTGCGCATCGCCGCCGGCGTGGTCACCGAGACCGGCGGCGTGCTCTCCCACGCCGCGATCGTCGCCCGCGAGCACGCCATCCCGGCCGTCCTCGGCATCCCGGACGCGACGAGCAGGCTCCACGACGGCACCACCATCACCATCGACGGCTCCACCGGCACCATCACAGCAAGGAGCCCTGACCACGCATGACGACACGACACCTCTATGTGGCCCGCCACGGCGCGGCCGACGCGTTCGGGGAGCTCACCGGCGTCGGGCACCGGCAGGCGGGCCTGCTGGGCGAACGGCTCGCCGGGGTGCCGGTGGACGCCGTGTGGCACTCTCCGCTGCCCCGCGCCGTGGCCAGCGCGCACGAGCTCGCCCGTCATCTGCCGGACGTGCCCGTGGCCGAGGCCGCCGAGCTCATCGACCATGTCCCCTACGTCCCCAGCGCGGCCGAAACGCCCCCGTCGTGGGCCGGCTTCTTCGACGGCTACGACGACGCCGAGGCGGCCTCGGGGCAGAGACTCGCCGACGCCCTGGTCACCAGGTTCGCGAAGAGCGACGGCGCACCGGCCGACACGCACGAAGTCGTGGTGACGCACGCCTATCCGATCGCGTGGCTGGTACGGCACGCACTGGACGCGCCGCCGTCCCGCTGGCTCGGGCTGAACAGCGCCAACACCGCACTGACCGTCATCGAGTACCGCGACGCGCTGCCGCCCACGATCGTGATGTTCAACGACATGAGCCACCTCCCGGCCGACCTGCGCTGGACGGGGTTCCCCGGCGGCAGGCGGCCGTGAGCGGACGAGCGGCTTGTCCGCCCGTGCGGCGCCGCACTACCGTGCCGATGTGGATCTCTTCTCACGCTCCTGGACAGCGTTGCGCACGGCGGTCGCCGAGCTCCCGGACGAGGCGTTCGCCCAGCCGTCCGGTTGTGCCGACTGGCTCGTCCAGGACCTGGTGTGCCATTTGATCATCGACGCTCAGGACGTCCTGATCACCCTCGTCACGCCCGCGCAGACGGAGCCGACCCGCGACGCGGTGACCTACTGGGAGGTCGCCAGGACGCCGCCGACGGGCGACGACCCGCTCGACGCGCTGACCGTCCGGCTGGCCGCCGCGTACCAGGAGCCCCGGCTGCTCAAGTTCCACCTCGACGACGTCGGCTCCGCGGCCGGCCGGGCCGCCGGGCTCGCCGATCCGGCCCTCCGGGTCGGCACCCGCGACGAGGTCCTCACCGCGGGCGACTACCTGTCCGCGTACGTCATGGAGTGGACGCTGCACCACCTTGACCTGGTCGCGCACCTGCCGGATGCGGCGGGTCCGCCCGCGGAGGGGCTCGCCGGGGCCCGCGAGCTGCTGGAGAAGATCGCCGGGGCCGCGTTCCCCGTGTCGTTCTCCGACGAGGACGCGCTGCTGGTCGGCACCGGACGGCGGGCCCCGACCGGCGCGGAGCGCGCCGCGCTGGGCGGGCTGGCCGCGAAACTCCCGTTCGTCCTCGGCTGATCGCCTGGCCGCTCAGGCGGTGGTGTGCCCATGTGCCTCCACCGAGAGGTCCCCCCAGTCGGCCCAGGTCTTGAGCCGGTCGGCGTAGACCTGCGGGAGCATCTGGTTGCCGTGGATGCCGAAGAACACCCGCAGCGGCGGATCGTCGGCGTCGGCGACCTTGAGGAGCGCCCGGCCCGCGGCGGCCGGGTCGCCGGCGTCGAGCGTCTTCGAGAGCTCGGCGAAGCCCGCGCGGAGGTCGCTGTAGCGCGGATCGGCCTCGGCGTGGACACCGCCGGCGGCCCCTTCGGTGGCGTAGGAGCCGGGCTCGACCAGGGTCACCTTGATGCCGAAGGCGGCGACCTCCTGGGCGAGGGTTTCGCTCAGGCCTTCGAGGGCCCACTTGGAGGCGATGTATCCGCCGCCGAGCGGCATCGCGGTGACGCCGCCGACGGAGGAGATCTGGATGATGTGGCCTCCGCCCTGCTCGCGCAGCACGGGCACCGCGGCCTGGACGACCCACACCGCGCCGAACAGGTTGGTGTCCAGCTGGTCGCGCAGTTGCTGCTCGGTCAGCTCCTCGACCGCGCCGAGCAGGCCGTAGCCGGCGTTGTTCACGATGACGTCGAGCCGGCCGAAGTGCTCCTTGGCCCGCCGTACGCTCTCGAAGACCGCGGCCCTGTCGGTCACGTCCAGCTCCAGCGCAAGCACCGCCGCGCCGTAAGCGGCGACCAGGTCGTCCAGGCTTGCGGCGGTCCGGGCGGTCGCGGCCACCCGGTCGCCGCGGGACAGGGCGGCCTCGACGAAGTTGCGGCCCAGGCCGCGGGACGAACCGGTGACGAACAAGACCTTGCTCATGAAGTCATTCCGATCTTGTCAGGCTGGACATTGTGGTTGCGGGCGAACAGATTTCCGGGGTCGTACTGACGCTTGACCGCCGCGAGCCGCTCATAGGTCCGCGGCGGATAGATCGCGGCGACGTCCTCCTCGGTGGCGGAGGCGAGGAAGTTCGCGTAGGCGCCGTTGACGTGGGGCGCGAGTGTCCGCCAGAGCGCGTCCAGGGTGGGAAGAGCGGCCTCGATGACCGGCTGCGGGCCCAGGACGGTGGTCACGAACATCAGCTCCGCCTGGCGATGCGCGTAGGCGGTGGCGTCGGCGGGGACCCGGGACACCGCACCGCCGACGCTGCGGACGGCGATGAGCGGCGCGCCCTCCGACGCCCCGGCCTCGGTGAGGATCCGAAGGACCGCGGGCACCGACTCCTTGTCGACGAAGGCGCTCCGGGGCACGAGCCGGATGCCGGGCGGCGGGGCCAGACCGTCGACGAGCGTGTCCGCGTAGGGCCGCAGAGCGACGTCGTCGGCGATCACCGTGCCGAGCCGGCGGATCGGGTCGAGGGCCTGGGCCGCGCGCTCCGGATCGTCGCCGTCGAAGACGACCTGGATCTCGACCGGCGCTTCCGGCCCGCCGGCGAAGGGATTGGCGAAGGTCGCGATGGAGGTGAGCTCTTCCGGGGCGGTGCGGAGGTGGTCCGCCCAGCCCTGGAGCACGCCTGCCGCCTCCGACGCCGGGAAGACGATCTTGCCGTAGAAGACGTCCGTCGTCGGGTGCGCCAGGAAGTCGAAGGCGGTCACGATGCCGAAATTGCCGCCGCCGCCGCGGATCGCCCAGAACAGCTCCGGGTTCTCCACCGCGCTCGCGTGCACGACCTCTCCCCCGGCCGTGACCACCTCCGCGCCGACCAGATTGTCCAGGGCCAGGCCGTACTTCCTGACCTTCCAGCCGATGCCACCGGTCAACGTCAGCCCGCCGACGCCGACGCCCTTGGTGTCGCCCGAGGAGATTGCCAGGCCGTGCGGGGCCAGGACGGCCGCGACTTGTCCCCAGGTGGCGCCGCCGCCGATCCGTACGAGGTGACGCTGCTCGTCGATGAGCTCCACGTTCGCGAGGGCGGCGAGGTCGATCACGACGCCGTCGTCGTCGGTGCCGAAGCCCGCGAAGCTGTGACCGCCGCCGCGCACGGACAGCGAAAGCGCTGCTCCGGCCGCGAATCTGACGCCTGCTTGCACGTCCTCAACGCTCTTGGGCCGCAGGACGCAGGACGGGCTGCCCGAAGCCAATATCGAGCGGCTGGCCGATGCGTAGTCGGCTCCGCCCGGTTCGACGATGTCACCGCCGAAGTCTCGGCGAAGGGTGTCAAGTGCTGAGCTCATGATGTTTCTTTCCTCGTATCGTCGTGCTGAACGAACACAAGATGCCGACCACCCGATCCTTGTGACAGCCGCGTATACGTGACCTGCGCCACACAGGCGCGGTGTCACAAAACGGCGAGACCAGGCGTCTGATGGGATGTGACACAGTCGAGAACGAACAGGAGCCTCCTCTTGCCCGGCACGCCGCAGACCGCGCCCGAAGATCGCGGCGACGACATGGGCCAGGACGACCGCACCGACCCCGCCACCGCGGCGTTCCTCACCCACCGCAACCTGCTGTTCACCGTCGCCTACGAGATGCTCGGCTCGGCCGCCGACGCCGAGGACGTCCTGCAGGAGACCTGGCTGCGCTGGGCCGGCGTCGACCTCGATGAGGTACGGGATCAGCGTGCGTACCTGGTGCAGATCGCCACAAGGCAGGCGCTGGGCCGGCTGCGGACGCTCGGCCGGCGCAAGGAGTCCTATGTCGGCCCCTGGCTGCCCGAGCCGCTGCTGACCGCGCCGGATGTGGCCGAGGACGTCGAGCTGGCCGAGAGCGTCTCGATGGCGATGCTGCTGGTGCTGGAGACGCTCGCCCCGATCGAGCGGGCCGTGTTCGTCCTGCGCGAGGTCTTCGACCTGGCCTACGACGAGCTCGCGGAGGCCGTCGACAAGAGCCCGGCCGCGGTCCGCCAGATCGCCCACCGGGCACGGGTCCACGTCGCCGCCCGCCGCCCGCGCGGGGTCGTCTCCCCCGCCGCGACCCGGGACGCGCTCCAGGCGTTCCAGCGGGCGGTCGAAACGGGCGATCTGCAACGCCTGCTCGACATCCTCGCGCCCGATGTCGTTCTCCTGACCGACGGCGGCGGAGTCGTGCAGGCCGCGCTGGCGCCCATCATGGGAGCCGGCCGCGTGGCCGAGGTGCTGGCCAGGATCGCCGACCTGGCGACGCTGCGGCCGGCGCAGGTCAACGGCCATCCGGCGCTGATCGTCCAGCTCAACGGTGAGGTCGACACCGTCGTGGCGGTGCGCGTGGCCGACGGCCTCATCACCGGGCTCTACGCCGTGCGCAACCCCGAGAAGCTGTCCCGTATGGAGCGGGAGACCACGGTGAGCCGCTGAGCCGTGCGCACGTAATGACATGGGTCGGTTTCGGCCATACTTGCTGCTGTGCGAGTTGAATTGCTGGGACCGTTCGAAGTCCGAAACCCTGACGAGACCGTGGTGGAGGTTCCGGGGGTCCGGCTACGCGCACTGCTGGCCGCACTCGCTCTCGAACCTGGCCGGATCGTCACGCGGGCCAGGCTGGTGGACTGGATCTGGGGGCAACGGCCGCCCGCGGACGAAGTGAACGCCTTGCAGGCGCTGGTGTCCAGGCTGCGCAGGGTGCTGCCGGACGGTGTGATCGAGGCGGAGTCCGGCGGCTACCGGCTGGCCGTGGCTCCCGATGCCGTGGACGTGCACCGGTTCGAGCGCCTGGTCGGTCAGGCCCGTGCCGCCGAGCCCGCGGAACGCGCGGACCTCCTGCGCTCGGCCTTGGCATTGTGGCGCGGCTCGGCCATGGCGGGCATCGCGCAGCAGGACAGCGATGCGTTCGACACCGCGGTCGCGCGCCTGGACGAGCTCTACGTCAACGCGCTCGGTGACCGGGTGGATGCGGATATCCGTCTCGGCCGGGGCTCGGAGCTGGTCTCCGAGCTGACCGAGCTGGTCGCCACGTACCCGCTGCGTGAGGGGTTCGTGGCGGCCCTGATGCGGGCGCTCGCCGAGGCGGGACGTGGGAACGAGGCGCTGACCCTGTACCAGCGGACGCGCGAGCGGCTCGCCGAGGAGCTGGGCGCCGATCCGTCGGCGGAGCTGTCCGCGCTGCACACCGCGCTGCTCCGTGGCGAGCTGGGCGAACGGGCGGAGAGCCGCAGGACTAACCTGCGCGCCGAGCTGACGAGTTTCGTCGGCGAGGACGACGACATCTCCGCGGTCGCCGATCTGGCCATCAAGCACCGGCTGGTCACCTTGACGGGGCCGGGTGGCTCCGGCAAGACCCGGCTGGCCACGGAGACCGCGCGGACGATGCTCGCCGAGCTGCCCGATGGGGCGTGGCTGGTCGAGCTGGCCTCGACGCCGGGCGGCGAGCTGGCGCAGGCCGCACTCACCGCCATCGGCCTGCGTGACCAGGCGCTGCTCGGCAACGCGCGGGACGGCGATCCGGCGGATCGGCTCATCACCGCGATCCGGGAGCGCACGATCCTGCTGATCCTGGACAACTGCGAGCACGTGATCGAGCCGGCCGCGGCGCTCGCGGACCGGCTCCTGGGAGAGTGCCGCAGGCTGCGGATCCTGGCCACGAGCCGAGAGCCGCTCGGCATCACCGGGGAGGTGCTGTGGCAGATGGAGCCGCTGGCGCTGCCCGCGCAGGGCGCTGAGCCCGCCGAGATCAGGTCCGCGCCCGCCGTGCGGCTGCTGCGCGACCGCGCGGATCTGGTACGCAAGGACATCGGCTCCGACGCGGACACCTTGTCGGCCATGGCGCGGATCTGCCGGGCGCTCGACGGGATGCCGCTGGCGATCGAGCTGGCCGCGGCGCGGCTGCGCAGCATGTCCATCGACCAGCTCGCGCATCGGCTCGACGACCGATTCCGCCTGTTGACCAGCGGCAGCCGTACGGTGCTGCCCCGGCACAAGACGCTGCGCGCGGTCGTGGACTGGAGCTGGGACCTGCTGACCGAGGCCGAACGCGGGGTGCTGCGGCGGCTTTCGGTGTTCTCCGGCGGGGCTAGCCTGGAAGCGGCCGAGCAGGTGTGCGGGGACGAGGCGTCCCCCGGGGAGCACGTGTTCGACGTGCTGACCGCGTTGATCGAGAAGTCACTGCTGCTCGCCGACGACGACGGCACGCCGCGCTACCGGATGCTCAACACCATCAGGGAATACGCCGCCCAGCGGCTCGCCGAAGCCGGGGAGACCGAGCAGGCACGCCGGGCGCACCTTGCCTACTTCACCGAGCTGGCCGAGACGGCCGATCCGCATCTGCGCCGGGCCGAGCAGCTGGAATGGCTGGCCACGCTCAAGATCGAGCACGACAACATCAGTACGGCCCTGCGCGGGGCGATCGCCGACGGATGGGCTCAGGAGGCGATGCGGCTGGTCGGAGCCGTGGGCTGGTACTGGTTCCTCAGCGGGCACAAGGCCGAGGGCACCGAGCTGAGCATCGCGGCGGCCTCGCTGCCCGGTGAAGCGTCCGACGAGGTGCGGGCGATGGCGTACGCGATCGTGAGCATGCTCGTGACCTCCTGGCCCGGCCGCGATCAGTATGAGGCGCGGGAGTGGATTCTCCAGGCGCACCGGTACGTCCAGCGCACCACGTCCCGCCACCCGGTGCTCGGGTTCGTCGGGCCGCTGGAGCGGATGCTGGAGGAGCCGACGGAGTCCCTGCCCGCGTTCGAGCCGCTCATCGCCGGCGACGATCCATGGGTGCGCGCGCAGGCCAGGCTCACTCGTGGCCGGCTGCGGCTCACGCTCGGCCGCGACGAGACCGACGTGGACACCGACACCGGGATCGCCCTCAACGAGTTCCGCACGCTGGGTGACCGGTGGGGGATCTCGCTGGCGCTGACCTTCCTGGCCGATCGGCTCAGCATGCGCGGCGAGTTCGCCCGCGCGTGCGAGCACTACGAGGAGGCGGTCGCCGCGTTGACCGAGGTGGGCGGGACCGAGGACGCGGTCGGCCTGCGGACGCGGCAGGCTCAGCTCTACTGGCTGCTCGGGGACGAGCGATCCAGCACGGCCGCCATGGCGGACGCGCAGCGGTACGCGGGCGGGATGACCTGGCCGGACGTGCTCGCCGAGCTGGCCTATGCGAAGGCGCAGCTGGCGCGCTGGCGCGGCGAGCCGGACGAGGCGTACCGGCACCTGGCCACGGTGCAGGCGATGCTGGGCGACGCGGAGCCGAGCTCCATGGTCCGCGCCAGGACCATGGACCTGCAGGGCTACCTCACCGAGGATCTCGAGAAGTCTCGCGAGTATCGGGCCGAGGCGCTTCGGATGGCGGTGGAGACGACGTATCCGCCGCTGATCGCCGAGGTGCTGATCGGGATCGCGGATCTCGCACTGCGCCAGGGACAGTACGAGCAGGCCGCGCGCTTGCTCGCGGCCAGCGACGGCGTGCGCGGCACGACGGATCGTTCGCTGCCGGACGTTCCCCGGATCACCGCGGACACGCGCGATCGCCTCGGTGAAACCACGTTCACCGAGGCGACGCGCGAGGGACAGCAGCGGGATTGGCGCGAGCTGGCCGACATCACGCTCGCTTCGGGGTGAACGGCGGGGAGGCTGGCTCAGCGTAGCTCGCCGGTGATGATCCACAGGTGGCCGAACGAGTCACGGATGCGTCCCGACCGCCTGCCGTAGGGCCGGTTCTCGATCGAGACAACCACCGCGGCGCCGTGGGCGATCATGCGTTCGCCGACCGCGTCCGGATCGTCGACCTCGACCTCGAGTAGGACCGCGGATCCGCCGAGATCATCGGGTGACAGCCACCCCCACGATGAGACGGCCGGCGAGATTCGGAAGGACGACTCACCGACGCGGAGTTCAATGACGCTGGGCCGGCAATCGTCGTCACTCCTTGGCGCGCTGAACACCTGCTCAGCGCCGAGGGCAACCTGGTAGAACGCCGACGCCCGGTCCGGGTCGGGCACGATGAGACGGGGAGAAAGATGAATATTTGGCGTCATGCACCGATCGTCGGGCCTGACGGAGGCAGGAGTCTTGAAGATTTGGGAACGCCCCATGCCAGGCCTTCGGCGCGTAGCCACTCGGTCGGCGTGCACCCGGCCATAGCCCGCCATTCCCGGGTGAGGTGCGCTTGGTCGGCGAATCCCGACGCCGCGGCCACTGCCGCCAGGCTGACCGTCCCGGCACGAGCGCCGGCCACGAGCCTGCCACGCGTGGCCTCGAACCGAAGCAGGCGCTGGTACTCCTTCGGCGTCACCCCCAGTTCGGCGCTGATCCGGCCGCTCAGGCGACGCCGGGAGCACCCGAGAAGCCGAGCCGCCTCCTGCACCCGGGCGGTCCCTGACAGTGCGGCCAGCGTGGCGCGCAGTTGACCGCCCGAACTTTCCTCATGCCGGACCCGTCCGGCGATCAGGGCTCCTTCGACGAGGGCTCGGCGTTGCGCCCAGGACTGGCAGGCCGCCAGCTGCTCCGGCAGGTGCGCCATCGCCGGTGCCACGTCGGCGAGATCGGCGACGTGCCCGGCCACCGCCGACGCCGGGATTCCCAGCAGCGCACCGGCACCCAGCGGGCTGAGTGTCAACCACACGCCGCGAGTGCCGCCCTCCTGCCTCAGCTCGGCTGCGTCCAAGTGAAGCCCGGCGACGACGGCTCGGAACCGTTTCGGCGAGCCGTGCCGCCCAGGCCACGCGATCTCCACCGAGTCCGACTCCGGGATCGTGATCGATATCGTGGACGAGGGCAGCCCGCGATGAACGCCGACCAAGCCTGGGCCGAGCTCGTAGGCGCTCAGTGTCGCCACGAACGGTGCCAGAGCCGCAGACCTCTGATGAGCAGGCGCGATGGTCATCCCTTCACTGTACGGCCGCCCCGGCGATGCGATCGGTTCCCGCCTCGGGCGTGACCCCACCCACGTCACCGAAGCAAACTGCCGACTTGCCAACTGGGACCCAGTTCGGAGAAGGAAAGTGCCGTCTCCGCAGCTGATCGAGCACTGGCTGCTGATCGGTAAGGAGCCGGACCTGCTGACCGGCCGGACCGGCCCGTCCAAGCTGGCGCTGGCGTTATGGCTGAAGGGACTCGGCACTTCCACGCAGATATGCCAGCGGCGGCCGATCGGCCGCCTCCTTCATGAGCGTAGAAGTGAGATCGGCACCCGTGGCGCGCACCCTGGACGAAGATGAGCTCCTGTTCACCTGGCTCAAGTCCCAAGGCATCGACGACGCCCTCATCCAGCCCTACTCCGGCCACGCCAGCCGCACCTCCCTGGAGATCTACTCCAAGATCGCGCTCGGACCCGCCCAGGAAACCTACGACGGCGTCATCGACCAGTTCCCCGTGTAGACGCCCTCTCCCATCCCTATCTACTGGCGGCTGGTGGACCCAGCCTTGCCGACAGGCCAGGGCCGGCCGCCCTGGCTGACCTGAACCCGGGCCAGCAGGTAGCTCCGCACGGTGGCAGGGATCCGGCCCGCCCGTATGCTCACCCTCGCGGACTCCACCGGGAACGCGGGCACTCTCCGAAAGGCCATCTCACGTGACGAAGATCAAGGAGTTCGATCTGGCTCTGGCCGACGGGCGCACGCTGCACGTGTACGACACGGACGCGGACGACGCCGCCGACCGGTTGCCGGTCCTCTGGCACCACGGCACCCCGAACCTCGGCACGCCACCCGAGCCTCTCTTCCCGGCCGCCGAGCGGCTCGGCCTCCGCTGGGTGTCGTACGACCGCCCCGGATACGGCCCCTCCACCCGGGAGCCCGGCCGGACCGTCGCGTCCGCGGCCGGCTACGCCCGGCATGTCGCCGATGCGCTGGGCATCGGCAGGTTCGCGGTCATGGGGCACTCGGGCGGCGCCTCGCACGCTCTCGCCTGCGCCGCCCTGCTGCCTGAGCGGGTGCAGGCCGTGGTCGCTGTGGCGCCGATGGCTCCGTACGACGCCGATGGGCTCGACTGGTTCGCCGGCATGTCCCGCTCGGGCCAGGCCACCCTGCGCGCCGCCACCGAAGGGCGGGCGGCGAAGGAGCGTCATGAGGCGCAGGCCGAGTACGACCCGGAGATGTTCGCCCCGGCGGATCATGCCGCGCTCAACGGCACCTGGTCCTGGTTCGGCAGCGTCGTCGGCCCGGCCCTGGCGGCGGGACGGGACGGGCTGATCGACGACGATCTCGCGTACGTCTCCCCCTGGGGTTGCGACCCGGCCCAGGTGACCGCGCCCGTCCTGCTCCTGCACGGTGACGGGGACCGGGTCGCGCCCAGCTCGTACGGGGAGTGGCTGGCGCGGCGCATCCCGGATGCCGAGCTTCGGCTGTCTCCTGGCGACGGGCACATCTCGATCCTCGACTCGGCCGCGGAGAGCCTCGACTGGCTCCGCGCGGCCGCGAAGTGACGTCCTAAAGGCGGAAAGCCCTTGTCCTGCTCAGCAGGGCGTGAAGAAGACTTTCAGTGTGCCGTCCAGGGTCCCCCACTGGCCTGGAGGCTGACTGCACCCGAACCAGCGCTGTCCGATGACCTGGTCGCCGCTGTAGTAGGTGTAGACGATGAGGAGGTCTCCCCCGGGTGGGGGAGGGGGGATGGCGTGAGCCGGGGACGCGCCGAGCGCGAGCACGCCGACGGTCAGCGCCGCCGCTAAAACCCCTCGCTTGAACTTCATGGAGGCTCCTCCAGCCGATCGGGCGGCCCGGCCAGAGCGAAGACCGAGGCCATGTGCATGATCTGACATCACGGCAGCCCATCGCGCAACCCGTCCGCGCGACAGGCGAATGCCGTTCATCTGACGACCTGTCGTCAGTCGTCCCAGCTGCTGGCGGCGAGGAAGCCCTCCCAGGTGATGTACGGGGCTTCCGGGTGGCTCTGGTGCACGATCTCGCCGGGCAGTGTCATGGGCAGGGCCTTGCGCGGATCGGCCAGGCCCTGGGCGATGATGGCGTCGGTGAGGGCGCGGGCGCCGCCGTGGCGGGGGTAGGCGGTGTGCACGCGTTCGGCGTACCCGATGGGGAGTTCGTCGGGGCCGCCGGTCAGATCCACGCCGATGCCGTTCAGGGCGATCGGGATCTCCGGCGGGCGGCGGCGGGCGAACACCGGCGACTGGGAGAGCGTGTGGGAGGTGTGCAGGGCGATGCCGTCCCAGATGGTGTCGACGCGGCTGTCGGTGATGCCGTGCTTCTCCAGGAACCGGGCGGCGAAGTCGGCGCCGTCGAGCTCGAACCGCTGGCCGGTGTCGGCGCGTCCGGTCAGGCCCATGTCGTGCAGCACGCAGATGAGGAACATGACCTCGGCGTCGTAGTCGCGGCCCGGCAGGCGTCCGGCCTGGGCGGCGATCGCCTGGGCGAACAGGAAGCTGCGCAGGCTGTGGTTGCGCAGGTACGGCTCTTGCGCGTCGGTCACCAGTTGCCGGGCCGCCTTGGCGACGCGCGTGGTGGGGAAGGCCAGGTCGGCGGGCCCGCTCGCGCCGTGGGCGGCAGGCGTACCGGCTGTCAGGCCTGCCGCGCCGACGATGGCGGCTCCCAGCAGCGTGCGGCGGTGCAGGGCTGAACTCATGGGGTCTCCTACGGGGTGGTCGATGAAAGGGATGCGCGAAGCTTTGCCACTGCCAAGCCTTGCGCTCCTGGTTCAAGATCCACAAGGACCACCAACCCACAGATCAGGACCACGCGCTCGTGGCCATCGTGTCCGCTTCCCGGGGGTGACCGGCTCCTGAATTGGTCCTCAATTGGCTGGCAGGATCGGACCTTATCGAGGGTACCGATTCCGGCCAGACTGAGGGCATGACAACGACAGCAACCCGCTTCGACGGCCAGGTGCTCACTCCTGGCGACGCCGGCTACGACACCGCCCGTACCGTCTGGAACGCCATGATCGACCGGCGTCCACGCATGATCGTCCGCGCGGCGGGCGTCGCCGACGTGGTCGCCGCCGTGCGGCTGGCCCGCGAACTGGACCTCGAGATCGGCGTGCGCTGCGGCGGCCACAACGCCGCCGGCTTCGCCGTGCCTGACGGTGGTCTCATGATCGACCTGACGCCCATGGGCGGCGTGCGGGTCGACCCGGCCCGTCGCCGGGCCCGGGTGCAGGGCGGCGCGCTGCTCGGCGCGCTGGACCGGGCGTCCCAGGCGTACGGCCTGGCCACCACCGCCGGCAACGTCTCCCACACCGGCGTCGGCGGGCTCACGCTCGGCGGCGGCATGGGCTGGCTGGCCCGCCAGTACGGCCTGGCCTGCGACAACGTCGTCTCCTACACGATGGTCACCGCCGAGGGCGACGTGATGACCGCGAGCCGTACCGAGAACCCCGACCTGTTCTGGGGCCTGCGCGGCGGTGGTGGCAACTTCGGCATCGTGACCGAGTTCGAGTTCGAGTTGCATCGCACCGGCACGCGGACCATGGTCGCCGAGTTCGACTTCCGTGCCGAGGACGCCGTCCCGGTCGTCGAGGGCTGGCGCGACCTGAACGCCGTCGCGCCCCGGCAGGCGACGTTCACCGCCAGTGTCGGCAGCACTCCCGCCGGCCCGATCGCCACGCTGGGGTTCGTGTGGGTCGGCGACCCGGCCGACGGGCGCCGGCTGCTGCCCGCGATGCGGGCGCTCGGGCGTCCCGTTGCCTCCCGCGTCACCACACCGTCCTACCTCGAACTTCAGCGACGCGAGGACTCCACCGGCGGCCACGCCTACCGCCGCTATGCCAAGGGGCACTACCTGCGGAGCCTTCCCACCGCGGCGATCGAGGCGTTCCTGCTGCGCGGCGGCTCCGACCTGAGCGCGAGCCCGGACCTGCCGGGCGTCGGCCTGCAGGCGCACGGCGGCGCGATCGCCGATGTCCCGGAAGCGGACGCGGCCTTCAGTCACCGCGGCACGATGTTCGAGTTCGGTGCCGGCACCCGCTGGAGCGACCCGGACGAGGACGACGCCAGGATGGGCGCCGCCCGCGCCGCGGGTGCCTCGCTTGAGCCGTACGCCAGCGGGATCTACGTCAACTCGTTGACGGCCGACGAACTGGCCGATGGGCAGCGCGGCGTGCGGCGGGCGTACTCGGCCGCGAAGCTGGCCCGGCTGACCGCGGTGAAGACCGCCTACGACCCGGCGAACGTGTTCCACCTGAACCAGAACATCCGTCCCGCCCTGTGATGGGCCGCGTCAGGATCCCCGTACCTCCCGGATGGCCGTCGCCAGCAGCGCGACCCCCTCGGCGATGGCGCTCTCGCTGAGGATGGCGTAGCCGAAGATCAGGCCACCGGGCCCGGTGCCGGCGATCCGGTACGGCCCGATGCCCCGGATGCCGAGCCCGTTCCGGGCGGCTGCCGTCACCACCGCCGCCTCGTCGAGGTCGGGCGGGAGCCAGGCGACCACGTGCTGCCCGGCGGCGATCCCGGCCGGTCGCAGATCCGGCAGATGGGTGCGCAGCGCGTCCAGCAGCGCGTCGCGGCGGCGCCGGTACACCGGACGCATCCGGCGCAGGTGACGGTCGAACTCGCCGCGGCCGAGAAAGTCGGCGAACGTCAGCTGGTCGATGACCGGCGAACCGCGGTCGGCGAGCAGCTTCGCCGCGGCCACGTCGGCGACCAACTGGGGAGGCACCACCATCCAGCCGAGCCGCAACCCCGGCGCGAGCGTCTTGCTGGCCGTACCGCAGTAGACGACGTGATCGGGCGCCAGGCCCTGCATGGCGCCCACCGGAGACCGGTCGTAGCGGTACTCCGCGTCGTAGTCGTCCTCGATCACGATCGCGCCGCGGCGCCGCGCCCAGCGGATCACCTCGGCCCTCGCCGCCGCCGACAGCACCCCGCCGGTCGGCCACTGGTGCGACGGCGTGAGGACCAGCGCGTCGGCGTCGGCCAGGTCGAGGGCATCGACCTGAACGCCGTCCGGACCCACCGGGATGCCGACCACGTCCAGTCCCGCGGCCCCGGCCAGCACCCGGGCATCGTCGTCGGACGAGGGGTCCTCCAAGGCGATCCGCCTGGCGCCGTGCCGCGCGAGCACCTGGATCAGCAGCGAGATGCCCTGCCCGTAACCGTTGCAGATGACCACGTTGCCGGGGACGGCCAGCGTGCCGCGTACCCGGTTGAGGTAGTCACACAGGGCCTGGTGCAGCTCCGGCACGCCGCGCCCGTCGAGGTAGGCGAACCGGTCGTTGGGTGTGGTGGTGAGCACGGTACGGACCGAGCGCAGCCAGGCGGCCCGCGGGAACTGCGACACGTCGGTGCGCCCGTACCCGAAGTCCACCCTCAAGCCGACGCGGCGGGTGGCCTGCCGCGCCGTCGAAGCCGCCGCCGAAGCTGCGGACCCCGCGCCGGCGGCGGCCGGCGGCATCGACGTGGCGACCTGGGTGTAACCGCCCGATCGGCTGGCAAGGTAGCCCTCGGCCACGAGCTGCTGGTAGGCCTCCACGACCACCCCGCGGGAAACCCCGAGCCCGGCCGCGAGGGTGCGCGTGGGTGGCAGCGACGCACCCGCTCGCAACCGACCGGCCCGGATGGACGCGCGGATGGACGCCTCGATCTGCCGGTGCAGCGGCACCCCGGCGTCGCGGTCCAGCTCGATGAGCAAGTCCTCGGCCAGCCCGGAATTGGTCCTCAATCGCTCCACAGATCGGACCTTACCGACGTGTACCAATTCCTGCCAGGTCCCTCCCGAGGCGGGCATGCGCCCGATCCGCGCGGGCCCCTTCTTCGGCAGGTGACGGTTATGGGCAGGCGCCGGAGCGGGTGAGGATGGTGTGGTGACTCTTACCGCAGACGTCGTCGTCGTGGGCGCCGGCGTGATCGGCTCGTCGACGGCACTCGAGCTTGCCCGCGCCGGCCTCCAGGTGGTCGTCGTCGATCGCCTCAATGGGCCAGGGCAAGGCTCGACCAGCGCATCGAGCGCGGTCGTCCGATTCAACTACTCGACCTTCCCCGGCGTCGCCGCGTCCTGGGAGGCCAAGCACTGCTGGGCGGCGTGGCCGGACCACCTCCGGTTCGTGGACCAGGCGGGCATGGCCCGGTTCTGCCGGACCGGCATGGTGTTCCTCGATGTGGACGTGGCGCCGAAGGAGCGGATCGTGCCGCTGTTCGACCGGGCCGGCGTCGCGTACGAGGTGTGGAGCCCCTCCGTGCTGGCGGAGCGGGTGCCGGGACTCGACACGGGCCGGTTCTGGCCACCCAAGAGGCTCGACGACGAAACGTTCTGGGCAGAGCCCACGGAGCGGCTCGGCGCCCTGTGGACTCCGGACGCGGGCTACGTGGACGACCCGATGCTGGCCGCGGTCAACCTCGCGAACGCCGCCCGCCACGCGGGCGCGCGGTTCGTGTTCAAGAGCCAGGTCACCGGCATACGACGGTCCGGCGGCCGGGTCGCCGGCGTTGACCTGGCCGACGGCGAACGGGTGGACGCGCCCATTGTGGTGAACGTGGCGGGGCCGTGGTCGTCGGCGTTCAACGAGATGGCGGGCGTCGGCGACGACTTCACCATCACGACGCGACCGATGCGGCAAGAGGTGCACTTCGTGACCGCACCCCCGGAGTTCGACCACGACGACCAGCCTGGGCCGGTCATCGCGGACCTCGACCTCGGCACCTACATGCGCGGCGCCCCCGACAACGGTTTCTACGTCGGCGGCACCGAACCCGAGTGCGACCAGATGCAGTGGCTGGACGACCCGGACCAGGCGGGCCTCGACCCGACCAAGGCCCTCTTCGAGGCGCAGGTGACCCGTGCCGCGCGGCGCTTCGGCGATCTGGGCGTGCCGCCGAGGCCGCGCGGCATCGCCGGCGTGTACGACGTGGCGACCGACTGGTCCCCCATCTACGACCGCACCTCGCTCGACGGCTTCTACGTCGCGATCGGCACCAGCGGCAACCAGTTCAAGAACGCGCCCGTCGCAGGGCGCTTCATGGCACAGATCATCACAGCCGTGGAGAACGGCCACGACCACGACGCCCACCCGGTGCGGTACCAGGGTGAGCACACCGGGCTCACCGTCGACCTGGGGGCCTTCTCCCGCAGGCGGCCGGTCAACCCGGACTCCAGCGGGACGGTGATGGGCTGACCAGCAGTCAGCCACCGACCAGGTCGGCGTCGATCAACTCGTTCGAGCCGGTCTCGGCCACGGTCAGGACGCGCGGCAGGCTACGTCGTGCTTGGGCGTCTTGCCGTCGACCAGGTAGCTCGTGGTGGTGTTCCACGCGCAGGCGTTGCCGCCGTGGCCGGCGGCATCGACGCTCACCAGCCGGGCGCGGTCGCCGAGTTTCTCGCGGAGCAGCACGGCGCCGCGGTGGGGGGTGGGGATGTCGCGCCTGGTCGAACGACCCGGTCGCGGATTCGCCACTGGGAGCCGAGCTGGCCGGAACACCATGGCCCACGCGGTGATGGAGATCTACAACCCCGCGCAGCTACGCGTCCTGCAGCGCCTGAACGTCCTCCTCCAACAGGCGACGGACACCTAGGCTTCGGTGCGCTTCTCCAGCCGGCTCCCCCGCGGCAGGGTGACGGCCATGATGCTGCTGGGGATGTCCAGCTCGATCCGGTGCCATCGCCCGCGCGGGACGATGGCCGCGGTCCCGGCCGTCAGCCGGATCTCCTCCTCCTCTTGTCCCGGCCGCTCCGGCCGCAGGTAGAGGCGGATTTTCCCGATGAGGCAGGACACGACCTCCTCGGCCTCGGGATGGACCTCCCAGTGATCGGCGTGCACGTCGGCGCCGGTCTTCGCGTGGAAGGTCGTCACCTGCCAGCCGTCCTGCTCGGGGTCCGTTGTCCGCTTCCCGGTCTGGATCGTCCCGCCTTGGCGCAGGTGGATGGCGGACGCGAAGAGCTCGATCGGCGTGACGGTCATGCCGGAACGACCTTCCTTCTCATTCACTCGTGGCCGTTGCCAGGGAGAGATTCCAGTAATCGGCGTAGCGGCCGCCGCGGCGCAGCAGCTCGTCGTGGCTGCCTTGCTCCACGATCCGGCCCCCGTCCAGGAACACGATGCGATCGGCGCGCCGGACGGTCCGCAGCCGATGCGCCACCATCACCACGGTCCGGCCCGCCATGAGGCGTTCGATGCCGTCGTGGACGGCGGCCTCGTTGACCGGGTCGAGTGCGGAGGTCACCTCGTCCAGCAGCACGATGGGCGCGTTCTTCAGCAGCGCTCGCGCGATCGAGACCCGCTGGCGCTCCCCGCCCGACAGCAGCGCGCCGCCCTCGCCGACGTGCGCCGCCCATCCGCCGGGCAGCCGGTCGATCACCTCGTCCAGCCGCGCCGCGGTCGCCGCCGCCCGTACCTCGGCCTCGCCGGCGTCGGGACGGCCGAGCCGCACGTTCTCCTCGATCGTGCCGTCGAAGAGGTAGACGTCCTGGAAGACGATGGCGATCCGCGCCATCAGCCCTTCAGCGTCGACGCCGCGTACATCCACGCCTCCCACGCGCACCGCGCCCGCGTCCACGTCGTAGAACCGCGCGACCAGCTGCAGCAGGGTGCTCTTGCCGGCCCCCGACGGTCCGACCACGGCGAGCCGCTGCCCTTCGGGCACGGACAACGACACCCCGTCGATCACCGTACGGTCCCCGTGCCGGAAGGAGACGGAGTCGAACTCCAGGTCATGGCGTTGCGGCTGGATCGGCTCACGGGGTTCCGGCAGCGGCTCGGTACGCAACACCGCGTCGAGCCTGGCCAGCTCGGACCGCGCACCGCGCAGCTTGCCGCCGATGTCGGCCAGCGACAGCAGCGGATCCGCGCAACGGGCGGCCAGTACGAGGATCGTCAGCACCTCCGCCACGCCGATCTGCCCGCCGAGCGCGAGGGAGGCGCCCAGCACCAGCAGCACGGTGAACGTCGTCTGCACCGCGAGCGTCAGCCCGACCACACCGGGCAGCACCGACAGCGTCAGACGGCGGGAGGCGCGCTGGACCTCCCGCAGCGAGTCGTCGAGCAGCTGGAAGCGTTCGCCGGTCCGGCCGCCGGCCCGCAGCACCGGCTGGGCCTGCAGATATTCGATGACGCGGCCGCTGGCCTCATGGTCGCGTTCGTGGCGCTCGGCATCGGCGGCGGCCATCGAGCGTCCCGTCCAGATCTGGATCGCCGCCACGATCGGGACGGCGGCCAGCGCGGCCAGCCCCAGCTGCCAGTGGAAGGCGAGCATCACGGCGACGATCGTCAGGGGCGTCACGCAGGCGGAGATGAACGGCGCCAGCAGATGCGCCGCCACCCCCATCGTGTCCAGCAGGCCGCGGCTGGCCATGACGGACACCTCCCCGACCCGGCCGGCGCTGTACCAGCCGATGGGCAGCCGGGCCAGGTGGTCGCCGAGCCGGTGATACATGCCGCGCAACAGCGTGGTCCCGACGCGGAACCCGGACAGATCGCTGCGATAGCGCAGCACCGCGTAACCGGCCACCGCGGCCCCGAACGCGACCAGCCAGGGCACGGCAGCCGCCGGCGTGCTGCCGAACAACGCCCGCAGCACGGGAACCAGCAGGGCATAGGACAGGCCCTCGGCTATCGCGGTCGCCGTCATCACGGCGACGGTGCGGCGCATCGGCCGGGCGTACTCGTGTCCCAGCACGCGCAGGAGCATTCGGATCATCGCAGCTCGCCTCCTTGCAGGACGCCACCGCGGGCGTCGCTCTCGTCGGCGGTCGCCGATCGGTGGGATCTCCAGAACGCGGCGAACCTGCCGTCGCGCGCCAGCAGGTCGGCGGGGCTGCCGTGCTCGACGATCGACCCGTTCTCCAGCACCGCGACGGCGTCGGCGTCGGCGACCGTCTCCAGCCGGTGGGCGATGACGAGGATCGTCCGTTCGCCGTGCAGCGTCGCCAGGGCCCGGCGCACCGCTCGTTCGGTCTGCGGGTCGGCGAAGGAGGTCGCCTCGTCGAGCACCAGAACGGGGGTGGCGGCGAGCAGCGCGCGGGCCAGCGAGATCCGCTGCGCCTCGCCGCCCGACAGCCCGGCGTCCGTACCGATCACCGTGTCGTATCCGCGCGGCAGCGCGAGGATCCGGTCATGAATGTTCGCCAGCCGGGCGGCGCGTTCCACGTCCTCGCGGGAGGCGTCCGGCACGGCCAGCGCGATGTTGTCCGCGACCGACGCGCGCAGCAGGCGAACGTCCTGGAAGACGAACGAGACCCTCCGGTACAGCTCCCGGCTGCCGATCTCGCGCAGATCGGCACCGCCCAGGACGACCGAGCCATGGGTCGGGTCGAAGAACCGCGGCAGCAGCTGGACCAGCGTGGACTTCCCGCTACCCGAGGGCCCGACGATCGCGGTGACCGTCCCGGGTTCGAGCACGAGGTCGATCCCGCGCAGCACCTCGTGACCGTCCTCGTAGCCGAACCGGACATCACGCAGCTCGACCCGGTGGCCCTGCGGCGCGACCGGGTGCGCCGGCTCCGGCAGCGGCCGCACGCCGAGCACGTCCCGGATCCGGCCGACCGCGCGCCCGGCGGTCTGCAGGTCGTCGAAGCCGTGGCCCAGCGCCGCCACCGGAGCGGTCAGCCCCAGTCCCAGCAGCAGGAAGGGCAGCAGGTCGGCCGGGGCCAGGCCGCCGGTCGTGATCAGGGCCGTACCGCCGATCAGCACGACCAGCAGCACGAACGGCGGCGACAGCGCCAGCTGCATCCCCGCGGCGATCCCGGACATGCCGCGCACCCACCGCAGGAAGATGTCCACGAAATCGTCCGCGGCCGTACGGAACCTCCGGTGCGCGCGCTCGCCTCCCCCGAACGCCTTGACCACCGCGATGCCCTGCACGAACTCCACGACGGAGCTCGCGATCCGCCCCATGGCCGCGTCGAACTTCTCCTGCTCGCTCAGCCGGGCCGGCGTCATCATCAACGGGACCAGCGCCACGGCCAGCACGACCGGGATGAGCGTGATCAGCGTCAGCCGCCAGTCGACGGTGAGCAAGTAGACCAGCGAGACCAGCGGCACCACGAACGCGGCGACCAGCTCGCCGGGGGCGTGGGCGATGAACGGGTGCACGGCGCTGACGTCCTCCCCCACCACCTTCGCCAGCTCACCGGTCCCGCGCCGGGAGAACCAGCCGATCGGCACGCTCCCCAGCCGCGCGGCCAGCAGCCGGCGGAACGACAGTTGCACCCGGCCGTCGAGAACATGCCCGAGCCCGGACGACGCGGCGGTGAACACCAGCCGGACGAACAATCCAGCCGCCCCCGCGATCACCACGAACCAGACATGACCCTGATCGACGGGGCCGGGCCTCAGCAGCACCCGGCCCAGCTCCACCACCGCGAGCAGCGGCGCCAGACCCGCGACCGCCCCGATGACCTGCAGGAGCACCACGGTGGCGAACCCCCATCCGTGAGGACGCAACAGCCCGGCCAGGCTCGTCCCCGGCCGGGACGTTGTCACGGTCGTGCCGCTCGGCCGGCTCTCCCGGCGCAGGACGGTGAGGGCGATGAGGACGGCGGCGACCAGGAGTGCGGCGGCGAGGGTCAGGGCGAAGGCGTAGCCGTCGCTGAGCTCCACGGGCGTGGCGGCCTGGCCGGCGCGGTGGTGGGCCACGGTGCCGAGGGTGGCCAGCCCGAGCGAGGCGCCGATCTGGCGTGAGCTGTTGAGCAGCCCTGAGGCGGTGCCGGTCTCATGGGACGCGACGCCGGCGGTCGCGGTGGAGACGACCGGTCCGAGGCAGAGCCCGAAGCCGACGCTGGCCACGATCGAGGGCCCCAGGACGTCGGTGAGGAAGGCACCGTCGGGGCTGATCAGGCCGAACCAGGCGAACCCGGCCGCGGTCAGCAGCCCGCCGGTGACCAGCAAGGTTCGCGGCGCGAAACGGTATCCGAGTTTGACCGCCAGTACGGAGCCGGCGACCACGCCGAGGGCGAACGGCAGGAACTCGACGCCGGTCAGGGCCGGCCCGGTCCCGAGCACCTGCTGCAGGTAGAGGGAGACGAAGTAGAAGGCCGCGGCCATGGCGGCGCCGAGCAGCAGGTTGTAGGCGTTGGCGCCGGCGACCGCGCGGTTGGCGAACAGGCCGAGGCGGATCAGCGGCTCGCGGGAGGTGCTCCGTTCGACATGGATGAACGCCGCCAGCAGCGCGGCGGCGACCGCCAGGGTGGCCACGGTCGCCGGCGAGGCCCACCCGTACTGGTCGGTGCGGACGAGGCCGAACACCAGCAGGGTCATGCCCGCCGTGGCCAGCACCGCGCCGAGGACGTCCGGGCGGCCGCCGCGCACCGGGGGCGGGCCGGCGGCGACCCCCCGCCAGGCCAGGGCCAGTGCGCCGGCGGCCATCGGCACGCTCACGAACATCACCCAGCGCCAGCCGGCGTACTCGACGAGCAGGCCGCCCAGCAGCACGCCGAGGGCTCCCCCGGCGGCGTTCATCGCGCTCCACACGCCGAAGGCCCGCACGCGGGCCCTGCCCGTGGGGAACGTCGAGGTCAGCAGCGCGAGCGCGGCCGGAGCCAGTGCGGCGGCGCCGATGCCCTGCGCGGCACGGGCGGCGACCAGCTGGCCGGGGTCCTGGGCGAAGCCGCCGGCGAGCGAGGCGAGAGCGAACAGGCCGAGCCCGAGCAGCAGGACCCGCTTGCGGCCGTAGCGGTCGGCGGCCTTGCCGCCCAGGAGGAGCAGCCCGCCGAAGGTGAGCGCGTAGGCGTGGATCACCCAGGTCAGCCCCACCGCGCTGAAGCCGAGGCCGGCCGCGATCTGCGGGAGCCCGACGTTCACCACCGACAGGTCCAGCGACACCATGAACTGGACGACGGCCACCGCGGCCAGGGTGATCCCCGGGCGCGCGCCTGGCTCGGCGGCCCCGTCCACTCGGATCGTTTGCATACCGGACATGGTGGTGTCCGGGCCGGTCAGCGGTCGTCATGCCCAGAGAGGCTCTTCCGGCTGGCACCTGGGCAGTAGTCCCGGTCCCACTACATCGCCGGGAGTAGTGAGGCGGCCTCGATCACGCCGCGCCGGGATTCAGAACGTGTTGACGAGGAACACGTAGACGGCGGCGCCGATCCCGACGCTCAGGATCGTGCGGCGGCCGAACACGAGGTGCACGCCCGCGGTGCCGGCGGCCATCAGCGCCCGGTTCATCGACAGGCTGCCGTGCGAGCGCAACGGCACCTCGGACTCCTCGGTGCCCGGGCCCAGCACCTGCATGAATTGCCGGAAGGTGTTGGCTCGGAGGACCATCCGCTGCTCCTCGGCGTACAGGGCGAGGCGACGGTCGAGGAACTCGGGGCCTTGCTTGCCCCAGTAGCCGCTGCTGCTGTAGGAGCCGAAGCCGTCGAAGGTGCAGGTAGCGGGCAGGATGTTCTCCTCGAGTACGGTGGTCGGATGCGCCGATTCGGCTCGCTGCCGGCCTCTCACCTTGGCTACGAACGGGCTCGACCACCGAAGAAACACGTACTTGCCCCGACCGCTACCTTGCGGCTTGCCGGGCCGCCACGATCAACTTCCTGCTCGCGACGAGCGCCGCCTCCTTCTTCTCCTCAAGAGAATCCTCGGGGTCGCCTTGGCGCAGGACCACCCCGAGGATCAGCCGGTCGCGGTCTCCGGAAGCGGGACGAACGGCCCACAGCAGCGCTCCACCCGCCGCCGTGCTGGTGCCGGTCTTGAGACCGACCACCCCGGGCAGCCTGAGCAGCTTGTTGGTGTTGACGATCTCACCCGCGATACCCGGAACGGTGATCTTGGCGGTGGCGACGATGTCACGCAGCACCGGGTTCTTCATGGCCTGCCTGGCCAGCTTGAGCTGATCCACCGCCGTGCTGGCCGTGGTGGATTCATATCCGCTCGCCCCGGTGTATGTGGTGTTCTTCATGCCCAGCTTGGCGGCGGCCGCGTTCATCTTCCGGACGAAGGCCCCTTCCGAGCCGGCGTCCCAGCGGGCCAGCAGACGTGCGGCGTTGTTCCCCGAGGGGATCAGCATCAGCTCGAGAAGCTGCCGCTCGGTGAAGCTCTGGCCCGTGGTGATCGGCACCGTGGACTCGTCTCGGTTCCCTGACTCGATCGACGCCTGCCGGTCGACCCGGATGGACGGCCCTGCGGCGTTCCTGCCGAGCGGGTGGTCGCGAAGGATCACCAGAGCAGTCATCACCTTGGTGACGCTCGCGATCGGCACGGGCCGCTGTTTGCCGTACACGCTGAGGCTGTCCGCTTGCCCGGTGAACTCGACCGCCGCCTGCCCCATCGACGGCCAGGGCAGCGCCGACCCCCGGGCCACGGTGATCGGCGGCGGCTTGGAGCTCGGCCACGACAGTGGCTGGGCCTGCGCGCTGCTGTAGACCAGCCAGCTCCCGATGGCGAGGACGGCGGATATGGCGACGCCGAGCGTCCGCGTAGTGAGAGAAAGACGAGACGACAAGAGCTCTGCACCTCCAGGAGACCGGGGCGCGCTTCTCGCGCCCCCGTGGGTCGTGCGTCGGGATCGGCGTAGTGGTGATCGATGGCTTGGGGCGCAGTTCGTAGCGCGAGGGTTCGTTGCCGTTGACCTGAAGCCGATCGCGTCCCGCGATACGTGAGCAGCCGTCTCCACGGTGGCCACCACCCACCGGACCTCACGAAGAAGCTGATTCTGAGGCTCCGGGGAACGCCCAGATCTCACCCGTTCGACAGCCGGGAGACGAGGTTCCTTCGCGGCTGGTTGTGCCGCCCTCGGGATCCCGTGGGGCGCTTGGTGCTACGAGCGTGCCAATGGGTCAGCATCCGGGGGTGTTGAGCTGGAACGGCCCGCCGTTGACGGCTGCCGGCACCTTGCGTGACCCATGCCGGGGTGGGCGCCGTGGTCCTGCGGCGGGGCGGGATCGTGTGTGGTTCGTCCATGACGAACTACGATTGGCCGCGAATGTGCGGGCGTTGTGCGCCGTATGTCACCGTTTGTCGACGGCGGCCGCCATCGGCGCGTTCGTCGGTGTCGTCGGGGTGTTCGTGACACGACGATGACATGGCGTGGACGGTTTGGGGATATGCCGGGTCGAGAGTGGTGGGGTTGGCCTGCCGGGATGAGTTTTGGAGTGTGGTGTGGTGATGGTCGGTGGGTCGCGGGTGTTGCTGATCGAGGATGATGCGGCGGTGCGGGAGGGTCTTGAGCTGGCGTTGTCGGGCTTGGGGCATCGGGTGCGGGCGGTGGGATCGGGTGAGGCGGGGTTGGAGTGGTTGCGGGCGGGTGGTGTGGATGTGGTGGTGCTGGATTTGATGTTGCCGGGGATGGATGGGTTTGAGGTGTGCCGGCGGGTGCGGGCTTCTGGTGAGGTGCCGATCATCATGGTGACGGCGCGGGGTGAGGATGTGGATGTGGTGGCGGGGTTGGAGGCGGGTGCGGATGACTATGTGGTCAAGCCGGTGCAGGGCAGGGTGTTGGAGGCGCGTATTCGTGCGGTTTTGCGGCGGATCGGGCGGGAGCAGGCGGAGTTGGAGCGGTATGGGGAGTTGACGGTGGATCGGGCGGGGTTGGTGGTGACGGTCCGGGGGGCGGTGGTGAGTTTGGCGCCGACGGAGTTGCGGTTGTTGCTGGAGCTTTCTGGGGCGCCGGGGCGGGTGCACAGTCGTCAGCAGTTGCTGGAGTCGGTGTGGGAGCACGGGTATTTCGGTGATTCGCGGTTGGTGGATGCGTGTGTGCAGCGATTGCGGGCGAAGATCGAGGATGATTCGGCGGCGCCGGTGTTTGTGCAGACGGTGCGGGGGTTCGGTTACCGGTTCGGGCCGGTGTGAGCGGTGTGAAGGGTGTGCGCTGGTGGGGTCGGGTGACGGCGTCGAAGCCACCGTCGCGGCTGGGGTCGTGGGCGGGTTGGTGGCGGGGGTTGTGGCCGGGGTTGGGGTTGCGTGGCCGGTTGTTGTTCGCGTTCGGGTTGTTGTGTGTGGTGACGGCGGCGGCGGTGGCCGGTGGGAGTTATGTGCAGGCGCGTAACGAGATTTTGCAGCGGACTCAGGATGGTGCGGTGCAGGCGGTGAAGAGCCGTTTGGAGGACTTGTTCCCGTTGCGAAGTGCGACGCCGGATCAGGTGGGGCTGGAGGAGATCGCGGCTGCGGCGGCGGCGATTGAGGGGAACAGCGCGGTGGTCGCCGTCTATGGGGGGACGTACGCGCCGCTCCCGCCGGCTTCGCTCTCTTCGCCGTCCGGGCCGCCGCTGGGGCGTAGTGGTCCGGGTGGTCCGGGCGGTGGGGGCGTGCCGTTTTTGGAGCCGGGGATGATCCCGCCGGAGTTGCGGCGGGTGGTGGCCAGGGGTGAGGTGGCGTGGCAGCGGGTGGTGTGGCAGGGCGGATCGGGTCTGCCGCGTGGGCCCGGTCTGCAGGGGGAGCCATATCTGGTGATCGGTGCGCCGTTGCTGATCGCCGGGCAGGATCGGACCCGGCGGGCGTCGGGGATCGAGGTGTATGTGGTGCGGAGTTTGCTGGCCGAGCAGCGCAGTATCGATGGGCTGGCGGCGCGGGCGTGGTTGACGGGTGGTGGAGCGCTGGGGTTCGCGGTGGTGCTGGCGTTGCTGGCCGTTCGTGGGGTGCTGGGGCCGGTGCGGGAGTTGGGGCGGGCGGCGCGTTTGCTGGGGCGGGGGGAATTGCGGACCAGGATCGTGGTGCGGGGTTCGGATGAGCTGGCTGAGGTGGCGCGTACGTTCAACACGACTGCGGCGCAGTTGGAGCGGCATGTGGAGCGGTTGCGGGTGATGGAGGCTGATGCGCGGCGGTTCGTGGCCGATGTCTCCCATGAGTTGCGTACTCCGCTGGCGGCGTTGACGGCGGTGGCGGATGTTCTGGAGCGGGAGGCGGGCCTGTTGCCGGGGCCTGCGGGGCAGGCGGCTCGGCTGGTGAGCCGGGAGACGCTTCACCTCAGTGTTCTGGTCAATGATCTGATCGAGATCAGCCGGTTCGATTCCGGTGTCGCGGCGTTGACGGTGAATGAGGTGGATGTGGCGGAGTTGGTGGGGGCGAGTTTGCGGGTGCGGGGCTGGGTGGGGCAGGTGGAGACGGAGTTGGCGCCGGGGGTGGTGGCGTGGCTGGATCCGCGCCGGGTGGATGTGATTTTGGCGAATCTGGTCGGCAATGCGTTGCGGCATGGTGAGCCGCCGGTGACGGTCCGGTTGTCGGCGGGCCGGGATGTGCTGGTGGTGGAGGTTCGTGATCATGGGCCGGGGTTGGGGGAGGTTGTGCCGGCGCGGGTGTTCGACCGTTTCTACAAGGCCGGTCCGGCTCGGGCCAGGTCTGAGGGCAGCGGTCTGGGGCTGGCCATCGCTCGGGAGAACGCGCTGCTGCACGGAGGTGACTTGACGGTCGCCAACGCGCCTGGTGGTGGTGCCCTGTTCACCCTGCGCCTGCCCCGCCGATCACCCGACACCGACACACACGCAGACACCGACACGGGCCCCGGCGAAGGCCCGGAAGCAGGTCCGGAAGCAGGCCCGGAAGCAGGCCCGGCATGAGGACCGGCATGAGGACCGGCGCGAGGGCCTGTGGAAGGCCGGGGCGCGCCCATCGCGTGCTCGCTGCGGTCCTTGCCTGGCTGGCCGTGGGCCTCCTCGCGCTGGTGGTGGCGGGTTGCGGGGTGCAGCCCAGCGGTGCCATCGCCGCCGGTGAGCCACCCAGCGGACGCGTTGACCCGGACGGACACCAGGCCCCCACCTGGCCGATCACCCTCTACCTGGTCAAGAACGGCCGCCTCAGCATGGTGACGCGGCCCAGCAACCACCCCCTGCTCTCCACCGACAGGCTCGCCCTGCTGGCAGCCGGACCCACCATGGCGGAACAGGCGCACGGCATCACCACCGCCGTCCCACTCGAAGCCGGCCCGTTCTCGGTGACCTCCCCACAGGCCGGCCGGCTGGTGGTGACCCTGTCCACCCCGGCCGGCGACCTGTCCGCCCTGGCCATCGACCAGATCGTCTGCACGACCACCGCCACCACCCCGCACACCCCCACCAAGATCACCCTCACCGGCGCCGGCCAGAGCATCGGCCCCCGAAACTGCCCGAAGTAAACCGCACGCCGGAGCAGCCGACGCTCGGCGTGGCGATGGCCAGAGCGGCGACCGCAGACGCTGCCACGTTCGCCCTCGCTTCAGGTTGGTCGCGTGGCCGGAGCGGCGGGATGGCGCGGCAGGTGTTCGCCCAGCTCAGCCCACCGCGCGGGCACCATGTGGCGGCTCAGGTGGATCGGTACGCCCGTGCGGTGGTGCCGTACAGTTCCCGGTGCCACAGGCCGGCGCAGACACGTTCGATGCCGGCCCTCAGATGGCGGCGGTAGGTGGTGAAAGGCAGACCGAGCCGTTCCGCGGCCAGTTCCTGAGTGGGCGCGCCGCGCAGGAACGTGACCGACAGCGCCCGGTGGAACTTGACCGAGCGCGGATCCGCACGCAGGTCGTCGATCGCCTGGCGGAGCAGGTCACCCAGCGCCGCGGCCGGGTCCTGCCCAGCCCGCTCGGCGATCAGCCGGGTGCGCGTCAGCGGGGACGCCGCCAGCGCCTCCAGCCGCCGCAACTGGCGCAATGCCGTACGTACCGCCTCGGTGAACTCGGCCTCAGACAGCACCACCAGTCGCGCCGCCGTGGCGGCGCCGGGGCCACCGGCGGGGGCCGCGAGGAGCCGTTGGCTCAGCTGTTCCAGCCACGCCTGCGGCGGCACCGCGCGCCAGTCATGAGCCAACAGGGCATACGCCTCATCCCCCGCCTGCTCGCAGATATCACCCATTCCGAAATGCAGCCGGACATGCTCCACGCACGCCTGAAGCTCGATATAGGACCATGCCATCCGTTCGGCCCGCAGGCAATTGCCGATCACTCGCCACTGGATCACATCCATCAGCGGTGCGGTCGCGCGATACGGCGGCAGCGCCCATAGCCGGCTGACCGCCAGATGTTCGCCGGCGCGCAACGGGGTGGTGGCACGCGCATGCTTCCACGCCATGGCCACGAGGGGATCGGCCGTCAGCTCCTGCTCATCTGGTTCGGCGAATCGCAACCACGCCGAGAACGCCACCGGCTGGCCGGTGTCGGTCCGTCGATACAGCCGGAAGGCCTCCGGCTGACGTTCGACCCAGAAGGCGGCACAGCCCGCCGACGCCGCACCTTCTGCCGCCGCCTGGAGCAACGTGCCGACGTCCTCCTTGCGTACCGTCTCTTCCTGGAACAGGACCTCGGCCGGCGCCCCATGGTCGCGGTGCGGGTAGAGCAGGGCCGCCACCGCGCCGACCACGTCCACCTCGCCGGCCGTACGCACCCGCTCGGCCAGCTGCGCATGAAGGCGGTCGTGCATCACCGCATACCCCGCAGGATCGCGCCAGCGCAGGTCGGCCTCCAGCAGCTCCCGTACCACGTCATGCGGAAACAGCCCGCGGCTGCTCGACTCCACGAACGGCAACCGCCGCAACCACCGGAACACCGTCCCGGCCTCCTGCGGCAGGGCCGCCCGCAGCAGGTCCTCCGTCGTCGTGTACACGTGGGCGCAGATCTCCAGGGCATGCCGGTGCGCCGCCGAGGGCACCTCGCCCACCAGCTGATCCAGCAACGTGGCCACCACGTCCTGACGCGGCATCCACCGACTGCCAGCCCCGCTGTCCTGATGCGGCATCCATCGTCTGCCGGCCCGGTCGTCCTTCACCGCCACGGCCGCCCCCGACAGCAGCGCCAGCGGATGACCGCCGGCGAAGGCCAGCAGCGGCTCGCGTACCTCGGCCGGCACCCCGCAGGAGTCCAGCAGGGCCTGCGCCTCTGCGGCCCGCAGGTCGCGCAGCGGCAGCACCTCCAGCGCCTCCGCCCATCCCGGGTCGGCCTGCCATCGCATGTCCGGCGGGTTTCGCCCCGCGACCACCACCAGCGCCCCGATGGGCACCCGCGGCAAGAACCGATCGCGCAGCCAGCCCTCCCAGCGCTGAAGGTGTTCGACGTTGTCGATCAGCAGCACCGCGTCCGCATCGCGAAGCACCCGTTCGGCCTCAGCGTCAACCGTCGGCGACGGCTCCATCATGCGCCCGTCCACCATGGACACCGGCCGCCCCGCCATCGCGGCCTCGTGAGCGAACCGCCGCAACAAGGCCGACTTCCCGATGCCGCCGGGACCATGCACGTACAGAACGCTGCAGCCGCCGCCGTACAACGCCGTGTGGAAGACCGCGAGCTCTTCCTCCCGCCCCACAAACGCCCTCTCGCGCGCTGCGTGCAGCCGCCATCCCAGCAATCCGGACGTGGTGGCGCTCCCCGATGACATACCCCTTGCCCCTCTCGAATGCCCGCATCCGGGCTATGTCCGGTCCCCGTACTGGCTGACGTGGCCCACGCCGGGGTGCGGTCGTCGCCGTGGTGGCCTGCCGCCCCTGCCGGGGCGGTACTCGAAGTGCCACCACTCGTTGTCGTAGATGCGGTAGAGGTCGTGGCGGCCGCCGTGTTCCTCCAGCCAGCGCGCGCCTTCGTGCGGGCGCACGTCCAGCGCGACGCCCGCGACGTGCTTGGATTCCGCCGGTGGCAGCACGAGCATGCGTGCCAAGGCCGGGGAGCCGGAACGGCGCACCTCCTCGTCGAACATCCGCTGCTGGACAGCGGGATCGCGGTGTCCAGAGGTGAGGCCGATGAGCTGGCCATGACCCCAGAACGCCTCGGTACGCGCCGCGGCGAACGCCGCCCTGGCGCCGTCGGTGAGCCCGGTGAGGTCCTCGGCCGGGAACCGCATCCCCAGCGCCCAGCAGCAGGCCAGCTCACGGGCACGGCCGGGACGGCGGATGAACGCCGCAGGCAGCAGGAGCACGGCGAGGACCCACGTGACCACGGCGAACAGCCGGTCACGGGGCCGAGTCGGGATCGTGCGTGGCTCGTTCATGACCAACCACGATGGGCGACCAATGTGCGCGCGTTGTCAGCCGAATGTCACCGTTTCTCGACGGCGGCGACCGTGACAGGATGACCCAGCCGTACGGGAGATTCAGCGCAAGACCACCGATTCGGCCACCCGATCGGGTCGATGCTGTGCGGCGTCGGCATCACCGCTGGATTGACGCGATTTCCGAAATTCATTGAGCGCAGCCGCAAGCAGAGTGTTAATCGCCGTTTGGATGCAGATCGGCTCCTATACGATCATCGACGCTTGCGCCTTGATCGTGATGGGGAATGTGATGACAGATCTGTACGGAATCCGCGTGATAGCGCTGGAGCCGGAACAACGCCGGGCCCGGTTGCGCGTCTTCGTGACGTACTACGACGCCGATGAGTACGACCAGGCGCTGCTGGACGGTGATGCGAGTTTCTTTCTGCGCGTGCTGTGGGACGAGGCCGACACCCGATTCGAGGACGGCGGCCCGCTGGGCGAGCACGTCAGCTTGGATGAGATCCTCGACGAGGACTGGGTCGATGGCAACACCTGGCGGTTCATCGAGCGGTACGAAGCGGTGACGTCCAAAAACGTGCCGTTCACCAAGACGGACATCGCCAATCTGCCGACCAGACACTACGACCTGCATTGGTTCACCGACGAAGAGCTGCTGGTCCAAACCGACTACGACGTATGGGTAACCGATCCACGCTGGCTGGCACACCTGAGCGTGGGCCAGAACTGGACCACCACCTCGTACCCAACCCAGTCCGACCGGCTGCGCCCCGAGGACGCGCCACTCGTACCGGGTCCACGTCCGCCCGCTGCCACCTTCACCGTGTTCACGGTGGACTACGGCGACGATGACGCAGCCGGGGCACAGACCGCCAGCGGATCGGCGCTCTCCCCTGACGGCTGATGGCTGGCCGTTGCCGGCGGCGCGGGCGAGCTGGTCGTCTACGACGTTCCCGCCTGGACCGAACGGCTGCGCGTACATCCCGTGGCGCCGAACCGATACGCTCCCTCGCCGTTGATCGGACCGGGCGCTACCTCGCCGTCGGTGGCCACGGAGCTCTCACCGTGATCCGGCTTCGCGGCGGAGAGACGACATGCTTGCGCATTGGCCGTCACCCCTTGGCCATCGAGTCCAGCAGCCAGTTGTACCGCAGGCGCAACGCCCGCTCCCAGCCGGCCGCCGCGGCACCGATCGCGAGCGTGATGTTGAGCCATACCGGCAGACGGATGGGTGAGGTGAAAGTCCCGAAGCGCTCAATTACAGGGGGAAACTTGAAGGCCACTTCGATGAGCTGCGGAATGAGGAGAAGCAGCGGAATGACGAGCAAGATAAACGAGCAGAAGGCGATCCAACGGCTCAATACGGGGTACGCGCGGTCGAGACGCGCGCGGCGCCCTTCGCTGGAGCGCCGATCCGGGACGAGCTGGTGCTCGGCCCCCTCAGCGGTGACGTAATGGCAGCGCTTGAGCCCGAAAGCCGTCGGCGCTACTTCGATCGTGCCGCCCGGGACGGGAAAGACGGCAGGGAGTCTGGACTCGGCGTGATGCCTGCCATCGAGGTACAGCTGGGCCTTGCCTTTGCCATCCTCGGACAGAAACCGCTGCACATAGTTGACGTCGATGGCGTAGACCACCCGCCGGCCATCATCGTTCGTCAGCGGAAGATAGAACAAAGCCCGGGAAAGCGGCTGCCACCAGCGGAAACGCTTTAGGGGACGGCCATTTCCCGACTGGACCCGTTGCACAGCCCGGCGTCTCCGCCGCTCCTTGAACATCTCAGCCTCCATATCAGTCGATCCCTACGCGGTCTCCTCGCGCAGGGAGAAGCGAGGAGGGCCGTCTCCAGAAATGGGCGCTCGACTCAGCGCCTGGGGCGCGTTGACCGGTTGAGGCCCGCGCGCGAGTCGTGGTCAGCGCGTGTCGTCGTCCGTGTCCGTTGCCTGTTCGAGGAGAACGTTCAGGCGCTGCAGAACGCGTAGCTGTGCGGGGTTGTAGAACTCCACCACCGCGTGGGCCAACGTGCTGTTGGCCAGCTCCGTTCCTCGTGGCGAATCGGCCACCGGGTCGTTCGACCACGGGTGCTCTTCCCGCATCCTGCGGACCATCGGCAGAATTCGCTCGGCAATCCGGTCGACCGTGGCATCGTCGGCGTCCGGGGGAAGGACGTCGAATTCGTCATCGGTGTCGTCGCTCGCGGCGATGATCTGACGGAATTCCTCCATGCCCTCCTCGCTGAAAACCGTCGAATAGACCAAGAACAGAGACTGGTTCGCGTCGGAGAGCTTTCGAGAGATGGGAGCGAATTCGGTCGGCACATGCATCGGTGCGCGATGTCGCAGGATGACGGCCAGCTCCGCACGTACCCGATTGAGCCGTTCGATCGTCGCCTCCAACTCGGCATCCAGCACACGGATCGCCTCGTCCGGCTCCTCGTCAGCCCGCCCCATCGCCGCGACCTGCGACAACGGCACCCCCAGATCGCGCAACCGCTTGATCTGCAAGAGCCGGATCAAATGCGAGATCTTGTACTGCTTGTATCCGTTGGCCGCGCGCTCGGGCACGTCCAGCAACCCGATCTCGTGGTAATGCCGAATGGCCTTCACCGTCAAACCCGTAAGGTCGGCAAGTTGCCGGGTGCTCCACGCCATCGTCTGCCTTCCTCGTCGCCAGCAACTGCGCAGGTGCCCTACGCCACGCGCCCCTTGCTGCAGTCCACACCATGCCCCAAGGGCACAGTCAAAACGGCGCCCAGACGCGCCAGAACGTCGGGGGCTGTGGCGGCCGCACAAGGCGTGTTCGGCCAAGAAGGCTGAGGTGCTTCTCGACCCACTCCGTGACCAATTGTGCGGCGCTCCTTGACCGTGCCCCAAGGGCACGCTGTTAGCTCGGTGTCGCGAACAGCGCGACGAGGGGAGCTACCTGACCCTTGGCCCCTCCAGTTCGTCGTGAGCAGGCCACGCTCTCCGCGGTACCGCGCAATTGCCTTCCACCTCCGACGACAGGAGAAACGCATGTCATATCGCACGAGACCGGCCGTCGTCATGGGCGCCGCAGCGCTGACACTGCTGCTCGGCGCCTGCGCCGGCCAGCCCAGCGGGCAGGCCGACGACGCCCGCGCTCAGCAACCCGCCCCCTCCTCCCCCGGCACCGGCCTGGACCGCTTCTACCGCCAGAAGCCGGCATTCAAGCCCTGCGATCCACGACTGCCGCCAGGCGCGCCACCCGTCAAAGCCGAGTGCGCCCGCCTCAAAGTGCCGCTCAACTACCGAAACCCAACAGGCAAGCAGGCCGAGATCGCGCTACTGCGGGTGCCCGCACGCGGCAAGGACCCGATCGGGTCGCTCGTCCTGAACCCCGGCGGCCCCGGCTTCCCCGGCACCGATCACGCAGCCCTGATCGCCGCCGTATGGGCCACCTCGCCGATCACCGAACGCTTCGACCTGATCGGATTCGACCCTCGCGGCGTCGGCGCCTCAACCCCGGCACTCAACTGCTACACCGACGCCGAACGCGACCGCGGCGCCAAGCTCTCCTCCATCCCAGCTGGCCTCGACGACTGGACCGAACAGCAGACCCGCCGGCTCCTCCAGCAATGCGCCGAACGCTCCGGCGGCACACAAGTCCTCGCCCACGTCGGCACCCGCGACGTCGCACGAGACATGGACGTACTGCGTCAGGTCCTGGGCGATGCGAAACTCACCTACGCCGGCACCAGCTACGGCACCCGGCTCGGCGCCGTGTACGCGGAAATGTTCCCCAAGAACGTCCGCGCCCTGATCCTCGACGGCGCGATGGACCCGCTCGCCGGCACGCACGAGCGACGCATCCAGCAAGCCACCGGAATGCAGGCCGCGTTCGAACGCCTGGCCGCCTCATGCGCCACCCAGCAGGACTGCCCGCTCGGCACCAACCCCGGCCGCGCCACCAAGACCTTCCAGAAACTCGTCCGACCACTGATCGGCAAGCCCGCACGCACATCGGATGGGCGCGGCCTGACCTTCCAGGAAGCCATCGAAGGCGTACAGACCGCGCTGTACAACAAGGCGAGCTGGCCCACCGCCATCACCGGCATCATCGACCTGAGAACCGGCAAAGGCGACACCCTGCTAAAGCTCCGCGACAGCTACCACGGACGAAGCACCGACGGCGTCTACCCCGACTCACTCGAAGCCACCATGGCGATCAACTGCCTCGACGAGGAACGCCACACACCCCGGCAAGAGACCGCACTGAACCGGGCATGGTACAAAGCGGCACCGTTCACCGACCCCGGTCTCCCCGTCAAACAAGCCCGCGACGCCTGCGAACACTGGCCCGTCAAACCGACACTCGGCTACCCCTACGCCACCGACATCAAGGGCCTGCCCGACACACTCACCGTCTCCGTCACCGGCGACGCCATAACCCCGCACCAGGGCGGCATCAACCTGGCCAAGGCACTGGGAGGCAGCCTGCTCACCGTCGAAGGCGAACAGCACGGCGCCCTCCTGACCAACAACACCTGCATCAACAACACCGTGGCCACCTACCTCATCGACCTCAGAACCCCAGCAGAAGGGACCCGATGCGAACTCTGATCCGAACGGCCACGACCAGACCAATGACACGTCCATAGCCAGGAAAAGCAGCACGCATCCGCCATCGCGGCTCCCCCGTGCGCTCGTGCGCCGGCCGGGGGCCGCGCGCCGGGTGTGGTACTCGGCGACCCCAGCGGACGGGGCCGGAATACCGGCCGATCAAGCGTGCTGACGTCCGCGGGCGCAGCAGCGCCGCCATGAACGGCTGCCTTCGGCTCGTCGAGCACCTCATCAGCGCGGGCGCCGACGTCAACCACAGCGCTCGGTGTGACCGGACGATCCGGCTGCCGTCGCCACGCAGGATTGACCGCATCCCGCCTGCGGCTCTCAAGGCGGTTGCGAACGGGTCGGCATGCCGGGCGGCGATCACTCCGGGCGCGGAAGGCTCAGGACCCGGTCAACAAGCATGCGTGCGTGCCCGGCCTCGACTGGCCGGTTGAAGAAGATCAGGTGGAAGTACAGCGGGGCGATCACCACCTCCAGGAGCTCCAGCAGGCTCGGCGGCCGCTCACCCCGGCCGTGGCGTGTTCGAGCATGGTTTCGAGCTGTATGGCCCGCTGCACCAGGTACGCCTCGCCCTCAGGCCCCTTCGAGCCGACCATCGCCGCCCTGACGTACAGCATGCCCATGGGCGAAGCCACGTCCTCGGCCACCCTCGCCGCGTAAGCCTCCAGGTCGCCGCGCAGAGTACCGGTGTCGGGCACCGGGGAGCCGACGGTGAGCTGCTCGGTGACGATGTCGTCCACCAGTGCGCCCAGGGAGCCCCATCGCCGGTAGATGGTCGCCTGATGCACTCCTGAGCGCTCGGCGATCAGCGGGATGCTCAGGTCCTTGCTGGACGTGCTGCCCGCCGTCGCCGCCTATTACGTACTGCGTGCAGCGGGCGTGGGAGAGTACGTCGCGCTGCTGGCGGCGACCGCGACCGGCGCCGCCCGCGTGGCCTGGGTCGCCATCAGGGACCGGCGTCTGGATGGCTTCGCCGCCTGCACCGGCCTGGTGTTCGCGCTGGGCATGGCGTTGTCGTTCGTGACCGGTGACGAGCGGCTCCTGCTGGCGGTCAAGTCGCTCACCACCGCGGTCCTGGCCGTGGTGCTCGCCGGCACGTGCGTGGCCCGCAAACCCGCCGCCTTCGGCATCGCCAAGCGCTTCGGCGCCGAGGACGCGGCGATCGCGGCCCGCTGGGACGTCCTGTACGCCGACCGGCCCGCCTTCCGTCGCGTCTACCTGGTCATGACCCTCGTGTGGGCAGCCGGGCTCCTGGCGGAGTCCGCGATCCGCATTCCGCTGGTCTACCTGCTGCCCGTCGACGTGATGACGGGCCTGTCCACCGGGCTGCTGCTGGGCACGCTCGGCCTGCCCGGCGCCTGGAGCGCGTGGTACGGCAAGCGCGGCGAGCAGGCCGCAACGGCGTGAGGGGTGGTGATTCTCGGACCGGTATTCGTCGCGGTGGATCGCCGAGAACCGGGGCGACTACCTTGTTTGAGCTGCGTGGGATGGCGGCGGCGACAAGGCCCCTGGATCAGTTTCTCGCGCATGTGGAGGAGGGAACGTGACCTCCCAAGCCGCCTCGATCATCCGGAAGATCTCGTCCACCGCGGCCTCCGGATCGGCCGCCTCACGAGCCAGCGAATGGGCGTCGATCGCGAACCTCGCGATCGTCCGGCAGGCCGTTGCGCTCTGTGACAGGCCGGGGTCGGCCGCGATGGCCGCTGCCAGCGACTCCGCGTGGCGCAGCCGCATCGATGCCTCGTACTCCCGCAGAGCAGGTGATTCGTCGACCATACGCCAGATCGGGGCGGCGCCGTCCGCCGTGCAATGGCGCACCAGGGCCTGGATCTCGCGGCGCAGCGCGGGGATGAGCGGCTCGTGCGGCGGCCGGTTGATGACCGCCTGCGCGAGGCGTTGCTCGAAGTCCTCGTCCTGCTCGAACACCAGAGCCTCTTTCGCGGCGAAGTGGGAGAAGATCGTGGTGACAGCCACGTCGGCCTCGGCGGCCACGTCGCGGATGCCCACCGCGTCATATCCCCGCTCCAGGAAGAGCCGCAGGGCCGTGTCGGCGATCTTCTGGCGGGTCGCGGCCTTCTTACGCTCACGGCGTCCGGACGGCACGGTCATGCCCTGACACTATCAGATACAAAGGTGCATCAGTTTCAAAAAACTAACCGTTAGTGTTACGGTCGGCCGCATGAAGAAAGTGAGCTTCGCCGAGTTCGGCGGTCCGGACGTCCTGCAACTCATAGACGCCGAGGAGCCCCACGCGGGCCCCGGTCAGGTACGCATCGCCGTGCGGGCGGCGGGCGTGAATCCCTACGACTGGAGGCAGCGTGAAGGCCAGTTCCAGAAGGTCCATCCGATCGAGTTGCCCGCCGGCGTCGGGCTGGACGCCTCCGGGGTGGTGGACGAGGTCGGCGAGGGTGTCGAAGGGGTCGAGGCCGGCGACCACGTTTTCGGCGAAGGCTCGAGCACCTATGCTGAGTTCGCCGTGCTGTCGGCCTGGGCCCGGATGCCCGAGGGCCTGACGTTCGAGGAGGCGGCCGGGTACCCCTCCGTGGTGGAGACCGCGCTGCGCATCATCCGCCAGGTCGGTGTGCAGTCCGGGCAGACATTGCTGGTCAGCGGCGCGTCCGGAGGCGTCGGATCCGCAGTGCTGCAGATCGCCCGCGAACGCCGCATCACGGTGATCGGCACGGCCGGAGCCGCGAACCAGGACTATCTGCGTGGCCTGGGCGCCGTCGCCACGACGTACGGCGAGGGCTGGGTCGAGCGGGTGCGGCGGCTCGGCCATGTCGACGCGGCTCTCGATCTGGCCGGCTCGGGTGTGATCCGTGAGCTCGTCGAGCTGACCGGGGATCCGCGGAAGGTGATCTCCATCGCCGATCTCGGTGCGCCGGAGCTCGGTGTCCGGTTCTCCGGCGTGGCCGGGAGCCTGCCGGACGCGCTCGCCGAGGCCGCCCGCCTCATCTCGCAGGGAAAGCTCCACATCCCGGTCGAGAGGTCGTACACGCTCGCCGAAGCCGCGGCCGCGCATGCCGACAGCCAAGCCGGTCACACGCGCGGGCGCCGGGTCGTGGTCGTCTGAGCCCATTTCTGCACAGTTGCCGCTGCGCGCGGGGTTCCGATGGCAGTGGTGGTCAGCCACGCGGCGAGGATGGCCGGTCAACGGGTTCCGTCGGCCGGCCAGCCTCGCCGCCTGCTCACTGGTGGGGTTCTGACGGTGCCGTACGGGGCATCAGGGCGACGACCGGGAGGCTGAGGGCGGTGACCGCCAGAACGACGATGAGACTGACCTTCATCGCGTGGTCCAGTCCGGAGGTCGCGGCTTGGAAGAAGATCGAGGTGACCGCGGCCGAGCCGATCGCTGAAGCGAGCTGCTGGATCGAGCTGAGCGAGCCGCTGGCGCTGCCGGCTTCCTCAGGGCTCGCGTCGCCGAGAGCAACGGTGGGGATCGTGACGAAGCAGAGACCGATGCCGATGCCGATGACGAACAACGCCGGGGCCGGCGCCCAGAGGCTGACGTTCGTCCCGGAGTGATCGACGAGGGCCAGGAGCCAACCGCAACCGGCGAGGACGATGGCGAGGCCGAGGAAGACGAGGGTGCGACCGAGCTTGGCAACCAGACCGCCCATGGCGGCGAATCCGGCGACGATGAGCCCCAGGGTGAGCGGTACCAGGCCGAGCGAGGTGTCCCGCGGGCTGGCGTGCAGCCCCTCCTGCAGGAACAGCGACAGTACGAAGATCAGGCCGGTGCCGGCGGCGAAGACGGACAGGCCCACGAGCATTCCGGAGGTGAAACCCCGGTTCTGCAAGAGCGAGGGCGTGATGAGCGGGTGGGTCGCGGTGCGCTGACGGTAGGCGAAGGCAGCGAAGAACAGGCCGCCGGCGGTGATCGAGGCGACGGGGACGGCGCTCCAGCCGTTGGTCGAGCCCTCGATCAGGCCGTACAGCAGCCCGAGCATGGCTACGGCAAGGAGACCGGAGCCCCAGCCGTCGACGACGGTGGACCGGTCGCTGTCGTCGTCCCGCGGCAGGATCTTGGCGGCGATGACCAGCCCGACGCCGCCAAGGATGATGTTCGCGAGGAAGATCGGGCGCCAGGACAGACCGAACAGGTCGGCGCTGATGATGAATCCGGCCAGGACCGGGCCGCCGACGCTGGAGAGGCCGAGAATCGGGCCGAACAGCCCGAACGCCTTGGCGAGCATGTCGCGGCTGAACGCTTTCGTCATGATCGCCATGCCTTGCGGGATGAGCAGAGCCCCGAACGCTCCTTGGGCAACCCGGGCGGCGATGAGCAGGCCCGGGTTGGGGGAGAATCCGGCGACCGCCGAAGCCAGGGTGAACCCGCTCATGCCGATCAGGAAAAGCCGGCGTTGGCCGAACTTGTCACCCAGCCGTCCGCCGACCAGGAGCAGGACACCCATGGCGAGCATGTACGACGTTCCCAACCACTTGATCAGACCTTCGCCGCCGTGGAGCTCGCGGGCGATGGTGGGGGCGGCGATGTTCGTGACGGTCGCATCGATCACGTCGAGGGCTTCGGCAAGCAGCACCAGTCCCAGGATCGCCCACATCAGGCGGTTGGAGCGGCGTGTGGTGACGGTGCCCGGCTCCGTCAAGGTGGTCATCAGGAACGTCCTTCCCTTACCCGAGGCGCCCCTCCTGGGCGGCCTCTCACCACCCCTACGAACACCCCCGGCCCGATCCGACACCGCCCGCAAAAATTTCGTCGAGATCTTCCGGCGTTCTCTGGATCGATATCGGGCCTGACGTGGGGCCAGTACATGACCACCTGCGAGCAGGAGCGTGGCCGATGGAGCAAGAGGGAACGTGACCGGGCGGCTCGACGCCTACCGCAAGGACGGATCCGAGTGCGGTGCACGAGGACGACACCGCGTCTCTACGGCCGCCGCAACCCGGCGCCCCCGAATCCTGCGCCGTTGCTCGGCGAGAAGAGTCGGCGTCTGAACGGGTCAATGGCGTTCGCGCGTCGCCTTTGGGTGCTACTGCAGTTGGTCGCGGCGGCGGGTGAGGGAGGCGGTCTGGGCGGTGTTGCCGGCCAGGTCGATGGCCTGGTCGTAGGCGGTGCGTGCTTCGTGGTCGCGGCCGAGGCGGCGGAGCAGGTCGGCGCGGGTGGCGTGGTAGGCGTGGTAGCCGGCCAGGCTGGGTTCGAGGCGGTCGATGATGGCCAGTGCCACCTCGGGGCCGTCGAGTTCAGCGACGGCGATGGCGCGGTTGAGGGCGATGATCGGTGAGGGGTCGAGGTGGGTGAGCTGGTCGTAGAGGGCGAGGATCTGTGACCAGTCGGTGGCGAGGATGTCGCGGGCGGAGGTGTGCACGGCGTTGATCGCGGCAAGGATCTGGTAGCGGCCGGGCGCGATCCCGGTGGCGAGGCGTTCGCGTACCAGCCGATGCCCTTCGGCGATCAGTTCCGGGTCCCAGGCATGACGGTCCTGCTGGTCGAGGGTGATGAGTTCGCCGTCGGCGGTGATCCGGGTGGGGCGGCGGGCTTCGATGAGGAGCATCAGGGCGAGCAGGCCGGTTACCTCGCCATCCTGCGGCAGGAGGGTGCGGATCTGGCGGGTGAGGCGGATCGCCTCGGTGGTCAGGTCGTGGCGGATGGGGTCGGTGCCGGGGCCGGTGGCCAGGTAGCCCTCGTTGTAGAGGAGGTACAGCACGGCCAGGACGCCGGAGACACGTGTCGGCAGGTCGTCGGCGGAGGGCATCCGGTAGGGGATGCGGGCGGCTTTGATCTTGGCTTTGGCGCGGGTGATGCGCTGTTCCATGGTGGTTTCCTGGACCAGGAACGCGCGGGCGATCTCGGGCACGGTCAGGCCACCGAGCATGCGCAGGGTCAGGGCCAGGCGGGCCGGCATCGCCAGAGCCGGGTGGCAGCAGGTGAAGATCAGGCGGAGCCGGTCGTCGTCGATGACGCCGACCGGCTCGGGTGGGGTGGTGTCGTACGCAAGGTGGGCCTCCTTGTGCTTGTCCTCGCGTTTGTTCTCGCGGCGGAGCCGGTCGATGGCCTTGCGGGTGGCGGTGGTGGTCAGCCAGGCGCCGGGGTTGGGCGGCACGCCGTCGGCCGGCCACCGCTGCACGGCGGTCGCGAACGCTTCGGCGGCCGCCTCCTCGGCGATGTCGAGGTCACCGAAACGCCTGGTCAGGGCGGCGACCACCCGCGCCCACTCCTCCTGGTGGGCCTGGGTGATGGCCTCTTTCACGTCGCTCACAGGAACGGCCGCACCTCGATCTTCCGATCGCAGACCTTCGACGCCTCGGCGGCGAGCTTGAGCGCCACATCCAGATCGGGGGCCTCCCACACCCAGACGCCGGCGAGGTACTCCTTCGACTCCAGAAAGGGCCCGTCGGTGACCACCGCCTCCCCACCCCGGTTGTCGATGACCGTGGCCGCGTCGGTGTCCGCGAGTCCACCCGAGAAAACCCAGTAGCCCTCGGCCTGGAGCCGTTCGTTGAACGCGCTGATGGCAGGCCGCCTGTCCGTGCTGCCGGGATTGCTCTTGTCATCGATCACGGAAACCAGGTATTGCATCTGAAGATCATCTCCTGTGGTGTCACAACAGCGTGGTTCGGTGGTCAGGGGCCGGCCTCCGGGAACAATCGCGCGCCCTGGCCGAGGATCCCCGGGACCACAATCGGAATCCTCTCGTCGACCAGATCATTCTTCAGCAACCACCGGGCCAGGATGCCACTGCCGTGCACCTGCAGCTCACCCATGGCCGCGGAGAACGGTCGTGTCCTCTCAACGCGGCGCGGAGAACGTGGCCGACGAAACGTACTTGGGACCTCATCGCTCCATCGATGGTGACCTGAGCCACGGTCATCAGCTTCATTCACCTCGGCGCCGCCCTCGTGGGCGACCTTGTTGGTCGCCCAACACCGCAGCTGGTCCGTTGCCCGCCTGGCGGTCTACGCCGGCGGCCCACGACATCAACCCGTGGACCCTACGACCACCTGCACATCTCGCGCAGATGATCGAATCTGTCATCCCCCGACTCCGGTTCGTGCGAACTATCCGTGTCATGCCGTCTCATTGACGTACAAGGAGAACGGATGCTCCGTAAGAAAATGCTGGCCATTGGCGCGCTGGTGGCGCTCGGATTGCTCGCCGTTGTTTCCCCGGTAGCGGCCGCGGCCGCGCCAAAGGCCGGCGCGTCATCTGCCCCGCTCGCGGACCAGGCCGTTGTTCGGGCCCCGGACTGTGCCAATGCCAAGAATCACATCGCCGACCTGCTACAACGGGCGGACAAATCCGGATCGGGGATGGTCAACTGCGTACGCTCCAGCTCGTCGGCGGCCGGATCGACCGGCACGAGCAGCGCGGCGGCAGCAGCAGGTCTCTGCTTCGGCGCGGAAATCCTCAAGCGCCTCTCGTCGTGCACCGATTACTCCGGCCGGCTCATCATCTTCACGAAACCGGACGGGGTTGTCGTCGGGACGATCGACTACGTCGTCAAAACTGAGGTGTTCCTCAGCGGCCGAGCCGACCGGTGGCGCCACAACTTCACCATCACGTCCACCAGCTCGTGGGGACTCGTCAAAGGCGTGACCGTCGCAGGCACCGGTGTGTGCGTCATCGAATGTGTACCCGTCGGAGGCACGCTCGTCGGCGGATCGGCGGAGCCGCCCGCTTCACACAGCGGCATCGCCACGTTCGACTCGGAGATCCACGGGTCCGATGACGTCTGGACCGCAGGCTCGGCGTGGACCTTCACCTTCACCTGCCCGTTCTGCACTCCGCTGCAGAGCAATCCGACCACGGTGGCAGCCTCGCGACACCGGTGCGACTCAACGATCGGCAACAGGCCGGCCGGTTGCGCCTACGAAGACGTGATACCGACCCACGAGATCTCCCGGCAGAGGTTTCCCCAGTACGCCAGGCACATCGAGCTCGCGATCAACCATAAACTGCCGGACCTGCTGGAAAAGGGAAGCCAGGAGCTGGCGGAGCGAAACGGCCGGATCGCATGCCCGCCGGACGACGGCGCCCTCTATATGCGACCACCGGGGATGTCGTGTGACGAGTACCCCTTCCGATCGACGAAACAAGGCGCGGCGAACCAGCCATACGGCCGGACCTTCTTCATCTTCAATTTCCAGACCGGTCAATTGGCGATCGACTGCAAGGTGAAATGGCTCGCGCGGCGAGGGATCACTGATTCCGGTGGCTACAACGTCTGCATGATCCCCGAGGACCAGAACAGGGAGGGTGGCAACGACCTGCAGGTCTTCTACTACGACAATCGAGTGATCGAAGGCGACGAGTTCAGAGTCAAGATCGTCAACTAGTACGGCAGTCGCCATTCATTCGGCGGCGATCATGTCGGCCGTCGGCGGGCGGCCGATCGCCTGCAGGGTCACCTTCGCATGGCGCGTCGTCCGCCGACGTCGCCGACGACCGGCGGGGTCATGCCGGCCATCGCTTCGCCCATTGAGGCCATGGCTTCGGCGACCTCGGGATCCAGGGTGAGGGACGTGTACGGTTCCGTTCGGTTCAAGGAGAGGGTCAGGCGGTCGGCGCGAGGACGACGACCTTGCCGGACACGGGACCAACGGCGGCTTCCGCGTGGAAGGCCGGGAGGTCCTTGAGCTGGACACGGCGGCTGATGTCGATGTGAAGCTCGCCTCTGTCGATCGCCGCCACGAGCCCGGCGAGCTGCTTGGCGTCGCTCCGGACGAAGACGTTGACCCCGCGCACATGGCGCGTTTCGTCGCTCGGCGCCTGCATCCACACCGTGGTGTTGACCACGGCCCCACCGGACCGCACGAGAGCGGCCTGGTCGGCGAGCTGCGAGGGCTCGATCGGTGCGAGGTTGAGCAGGAGGTCGACCGGCTCGGTCACTGCACCCACCACGTCGGTCACGGTGTGGTCGAGGACCTCGTCGGCACCGGCGGCCCGGACCCGGTCCGCGCTGCGCGGGCTCGCCGTGGCGATGACGTACGCGCCGGCGTTCTTCGCCAGCTGCACCGCGTAGGCACCGACAGCGCCTCCGGCGCCGGTGATGAGCACGCGTTGCCCGGCGGTGAGCTCGCCGATTTCGAACAGTGCCTGCCATGCGGTCAGGCCCACCAGTGGCAGGGCCGCCGCGTCAGCAAGCGCCACGCTCGAAGGCGCGGCCGTCAGGACCTCGGCGGGCGCGATGACGTACTCAGCAGCTGCGCCGTCGCCGATCATCGGGAGGAATCCGACGACCTTGTCACCGACCGCCACCGCATCGACGCCGTCACCGAGCGCGTCGACCGTTCCGGCGACGTCGATGCCCGGCGTGTGCGGGAGCGTCACCGGGAACGGGCCCTGGAGACCACCGCTGCGGATACCGGCGTCGACCGGGTTGAACGACGTCGCCGCGACCCGGATGCGAACCTCACCAGCCCTCGGGACGGGCAGCGCCACGTCCTCGAAGCGCAGGACATCAGCATCGCCGTACTCGTGGAATCGCACTGCCTTCATGACGAACTTCTTTCCTCGAGGGAATCAGTATGCTTCGGATTCGAAGCACTTCATTGAGATGAAGATAGCACTGCTTCGAACTCGAAGCAAATAGCCCTCGCCCTGGCCACGCACGGCATGTCCGGAAAGGCGACGCTGCTGCTGGAGCGCAAGCTCGCGGTGCTCGTGGCCACGGTGGTGGCGTTGTCGGCGCGGGCCGCGGATGACGTGCCGGAGCTGTTCGGCACCTTGATGACCACCGAACTGCTGTTCAAAGCGAGCGGGAGTCGGCGAACGAAAAACTGCGCCGCTACCCGCAGGTGTCCCGCGACGCCGGCTGGGATCGGCCGCTGCACTGGGCGATCAGCCAGACCAGCCGTATCCGCCCGATCTTTCCCCAGCACTACGGGGACCCACCTCGACATCGAGGGTGTGCCCGACCCGAACACGTACCCTGGATCGACCCGACCCATCCGGCCTGACGAACGGCCCGGTGCCAGCGGCTTCACCGCTCAGAAATCCTCCGCCACGTCGTCAGTTGTGGTAGCCCCTCGCCACTCACGGAAGGATTGACGACCATGACCGACGCCAGACTGCTGGGCGACGACGAGGCCGCGTTCATCACGGCGGCCCGCTCAAATGACGCAGCACAGTTCGCGCTCATCACGGAGCGCTACCGGCGTGAGCTGCAGGTGCACTGCTACCGGATGCTCGCGAACTACGAGGACGCCCAGGACATGACGCAGGAGACGTTCCTGCGGGTGTGGAACAAGCGGGAGTCGTTCAAGGGCCACGCTGCGCTGCGGACCTGGCTGCACCGGATTGCGACGAACGCCTGCCTCGACTTCCTGGAGAAGCGCAACGACCGCACACCCGTGCCTGCCGAGCTGCCGGATCCCGGCTCCGAGGTGCTGTACCTGCAGCCCTACCCGGACCGGATGCTCCCGGAGGACCCGCAGGAATCGGTGGTGGCGCGGGAGACGATCGAGCTGGCGTTCATCGTCGCCGTCCAGCACCTGCCGCCGAGGCAGCGGGCGGTGTTCATCCTGCGCGACGTCCTCGGCTGGCCGGCGTCGAAGGCCGCCGACGCCCTCGAGCTGACCGTCGCATCGGTGACCAGCGCACTGCAGCGGGCGCGCGTGAGGATGCGCGAGCAGCTGCCGGACCGCCGCCTCGACTGGCGGAGCCCTGCCACGCACGAGCTGTCGGATGACGAGCGCAGCGTGGTGAAGTCGTATATGGACGCCCATGAGCGCAACGACCTCGACGGGCTGATGTCCCTGCTGCGCGACGACCTGCGCTTCGCGATGCTGCCCGATCCGGGCACCTTGGTCGTCACGGCCAAGGACGCGGTGGACGGCTGGGTCTCCAATGGGCTCTTCCAGCGTGGCTACGACGACTGGCGCTGCATCGCCACGACAGTCAACCGCATGCCTGCCGCCGCGCTGTACCTCCGCGCCCCCGGCGACCCGGAATACCGTTTGTTCACCATCGCGGTCCTGCACATCGTCGACGGGAAGATCGCCGAGCTCACCGGATTCGACGCCACCGACAAACCATGGCTGAGCCTGCCCGCGACGCTGTGATCAGACAAGTCCCCGTCATCGACGAGTCCAGCGCGGAATGAGCACCCCGACCAGCTGACCATCACCGCCCCGCCGGCGTTGCCGGCGGGGCATCTTCATGCTCGAAGAACATCGTCATCTCCAGCGAGTCGGTCAACAGCTCACTCGGAACGCAAGGAAGGGCCGGGAAAAGGTTCCCTCACCGCCGAGGGTCACGGTGAGCACGCCAGGAAGGACTTCGACCCGGCCTCACGAGCCGAGCATGTGGCCCGTGCTCATCGCCTCGTCTCGTACCGGGTCAGCAGCACGCCGCCGGGAAACGTCCGGGTCTCCACCAGGGTCAGTTTCACCCAGTTGTCCAAGGCGGTGAAGAACGGCGTGCCGCCGCCCACCAGGACCGGATGGGTGACGATCGCGTACTCGTCGATCAGCCCGGCCCGCATGGCCGCCGCGGCGAGTGTGGCGCCGCAGATGTCCATGGGGCCGCCGTCGTCGGCCTTGAGCCTGGTGATCTCGGTGACCGCGTCGCCGGTGACCAGGCGGGTGTTCCAGTCGACCGTGCTGGTCGTAGCGGAGAACACCACCTTCGGCATGTCCCGCCAGCGGCGGGCGAACTCGATCACCGCCGGTGTGGCACCCGGCTGCTTGTCGGCGGTCGGCCAGGGGGAGCTCATCGCCTCCCACAGCTTGCGCCCGTACAGGGCCAGGCCCGTCGCGTCAACCCGGTCGGACCACCACTGGAACAGCTCGTCGCTCGGCGATGAGTCCGGTCCCTCCCCTCCACTCCAGCCGAGGTCGTCGCCGGGCGCGGCGATGTAGCCGTCCAGGGTCACGTTCATGGCGAAGATCAGTTTCCGCATCGTGCCAGCCTCTCGTGAGTCGATCTCACACGTACAGACGGGCGCGGCGCGGAAACCTAATCGGTCTGCGTCCGCTGGTGGTCCTCGCGTTCCGGACTCAGCACGGCGTACTCCGGCCTCGGGGTGGAACAGTGGTTGGCGTTAAGCATTGACCGACGTCAAGACCGCCGTCGTCGTCGTCACCGCGAAGTCCGCCGGGCGCAAGGTTTTCGGCCTTGCCACCGCAGGCGTCCGTCTCGCTTGACCTCTTGCGTGTCAGTCCGGCAGCCAGTGCAGCTCGTGCGCCAGGGTTTTGGCGACGGCACGGATGCGGCGGTGTAGCGGCGACTGCTCGCGTGGGAGGACCAGGTGGATCGTCAGGCTGGGCGCGCCCCGCAGCGGTCGCCAGGTGAGGCCGGCCGGTTGTGCCGTGATCGCGGCTTCTCCGGCCGGGGCGAGGGTGACCCCGTCGCGCAGGTCGCGCTGAGACATGTCGAAAGAGACTGCGGGCGTGTGGAATCGGGGGTGTGGCCGGGTGTCTCGGAACAAGGCGGACAGCTGATCGTGGATCACGGGGTTGGCCGCACGGTCCGGGAGTCGCAGCGGATACGCGGCCGCGTCGGCGATCTCGATCTCCGGGTGTTCGGCCAGCGGATGGTACTGCGCCAGCTGGACCCCGACGCGCATACGCCGCAGCAGAAACCGGCGCACGCCACGGCCCGGCTGTTCACCGCGGGTGATCCCCGCATCGATGCGGCCGTCGGCGACCGCGGGGGAGATCTCCGGTGTCGCCATCGGGACCGCGCCGACCTGGAGTCCGCTGTTGCCGCGAATCAGCCTGTCCACCAGGGCCGGTGCCGTCTCGGCCCCGGCGCTGAGGCTGTATCCGATGCGCAGCGTGCCCAGCTCACCGGCCGCCGCGCTGCGGGCGGTGTCCCATGCCCGGTCCAGCGCCGCCAGCGCGGGCGGCGCGGACTCCACCAAAGCCGCACCGGCCGTGGTCAATACGACGCTACGCGTGTTGCGGACCAGCAGGGCCGTACCGAGTTCCGCCTCCAATCGGCGCATCCGGGCGCTGAGTGCGGGCTGTGCGATACCGATCCGTGCGGCCGCGCGGGTGAAGTTCAGCTCCTGCGCCAGCACCAGGAAGTAGCGCAGGCTCACCGTATCCGGCGGCACGTGCCCTCCCTGCCGATTGATAACGATCCGTTCTGAGTCTATCCCGTACCGGTCTTTCCCTCGACCGCACATCAAGCCCTAACCTGCGCATATGACGATTCAACTGACCGCAGTACCCGTCGCCGGGGTCGATCGATCTGAGTGTCAATTCGAAGTCGGACATGTCCGGCCGAACACAGGAGGTTTGCATGGCTAAGGGCTACTGGGTCAGTGTCTACCCCGCCATTTCCGACCCTGAGAGGCTGACTGCCTACGACAAGCTGGCCGGTCCGGCTGTCCAGGCTGGGGGCGGGCGCGTCCTGTCCCGGATCCCGTCCCGTGGCGGTCGAGTCGTCGCCCACGAGGCCGGAATCACGCAACGCGTCGTTCTGATCGAGTTCGACAGCTTTGAACAGGCCGTCGCGGCATACGAGAGCGAGGCGTACCAGAAGGCGCTGGTGGCCCTCCCCGACGGCTTCGAGCGCGACTTCCGCATCATCGAAGGCATCGACTGACCGGCGGGCCCCAGCCATCGCTGAGCATCCGTCACCTGATACGCACACGGTGCTGAACGACGACTCACGAGACAAGTTCGAAGCCATGCCCCGCGTCCCAGTTCGTCGTCGACGTCCTCGACGGCCTGATCCCTGCCGGGCGGATCGAAGAAGCGACGCGACGTCCGGGCCAGCTGGACTGTCTCGCTGACCTCGTCGACGAAACTCACCCTCGCCCGAAGCGAACCGCTTCTCAGCACGACAGATCGGTCCAGACGTCGGGGCTACTCAGAGTACTGACATACAGTTGAAGAACCGCAGGTCAAGGCCTCTTTCGAGGGGTTTCGATCTGCGGTTCTCCTGTTGTTGAAGTTGCCCAGGGGCTGCGCCAGGATGGCGCGCTGGAGCCGGCCGCCCTGCTTCGGGGATCAGATGGTCATGCCACAGATCTACCGCGAAGGCCCGTTCCCCGTGAGCCCTGCTCACGCTGCGGCCAAGCCGTCGGCGGAGGTCAGCGTCTGGCCTCAGACAGGCGGCTGAACAGCAGGTGGGCGTTGCGGTGGCCGATGGCGGTGGTGTCCTGGTCGGAATTCCGGAGGTGGCCGTTGAAGTAGGAGACGGCGAGTTCGGGGACGAAGGGCCAGTCGCTGGCGTACAGCACGTGCCCAGGCTTGGCGAACGCGAGCAGTGAGGGCAGCGCGGCCGGGCTGGCGGACAGGATCGCGGCGGCGATGCCCTGGCGGTCCATCAACTCCAGCGCCAGTGCAGGGCTCCACTCGGGCAGCTCGCGCCCGCCGGGAGCGTGGACCCCATGCTCGCGCAGCCAGCGCGCGTAGTCGGCGGGGATCATGTGCTGCTGGACGTCGATGTATCCGGTCATGCGGGTTCTTGTCCTTCTTCCTGTCGATGGGGCACGTCGGGGAGCCGCAGCAGCCGGTCGGCTTGGCGGAGGACGGCCTGCAGGTACTGGCGTGTGGCGGCGGGGTCGGCTGGTGTGTCCGGGTCGATGAGCATGCGGTACATGGCCGCGCCGACGACCATGTCGATCACGGTGTCGAGGTCGGCGTCGGCGGCCAGCCGGCCGTCGCGGCGGGCGCGTTCCAGCGCGGCGTGGATCAGCTGGCGGCGGGGCTGGATGTACTGCTCGCGGTAGGTGGCCAGCAGCGACGGCTGGGTGACGCTGGAGCCGATGAGCTGGGCGAGGATCGCCCGGAAGCGGGCGTCGCCGAAGGTGCGCACCCAGGAGTCCATGAGCCGCTCCTCGACCGGCTGCGCCGTGGCGTCGGCGCTGGCCCAGATGTCGGCCTCGGGGACGAGGGTGCGGGCCTGCTCGATCGCCTGGATGAGCAGTTCCTCCTTCGACGACCAGCGCCGGTAGACGGTCACCTTGGCCACGCCGGCGCGCTTGGCGATCTGCTCGAAGTTCGCGCCCTCCAGGCCGCGTTCCACGAACAGCTCCAGCGCCGCCTTCATGATCGCCTCGTCGGCCTCGGGGTCACGGGGCCTACCCCGGGTGCGCCGCGTAGAGGTCATCGGAGCTCCACCCGTCCCAAGCCCGTGCCGGACGCCGGCGGCACGAAGCGGGGGGTGTGCCCGGGCCGCAGCCGCCAGCCGGAGGTGAGGACGGCCTCCATGTATCGGCGCAACTCCCGCAGCCCCTCCTTGCCGGGCGTCCCGTGAGCGAACGCGGAGACGACCAGGTCGGACTGGTAGCGGGTGTTGTCGTGGGCGAACAACGGCACGGTGGCGGGGCCGGAGGCCAGCAGGTGCTGGATGCGCCGGGCGGACTCGATCTGGTGGGTCGTGTCGGCGCCGCCGATGGTCATTTGGCGAACCTGATCTGTGGCCAGGTGGGGCAGGGTGTAGAGGGTGTCGCCCATGAACAGCACGTTGCCGGCGTCCAGGCGCAGGAGCACGCACATGTGGCCGGGCGAGTGGCCGGGGGTGGGCAGCAGGATGAGGCTGCCATCACCGAAGTGGTCCTGGCTGTCGGGGAAGGCACCGAAGGCGCCGGAGTCGAAGGCGGGGAAGGAGAGGTTGTCCTTGACCAGGTCGAAGGAGTACGGGTAGACCGTGCCGTGTTCCCAGTCGCGGCGGTCCAGCACCACTGTTGCCTGGGGCAGGTAGCGCAGCCCTCCCGCGTGGTCGTCGTGGACGTGGGTGAGGAACACGGTGGTGATCTCCTTGGCGTCGTAGCCGAGCCGGGCCAGGCGGACCCGCAGGTCCTGCTCGGGGGTCAGCCGGTACTCGTCGCGCTGGGTCAGCAGGCGCGAGACCATCCGGTTGTGGTTGTAGTACCCGTCGTGATCGTGGGCTTGTTCCCCGTTGACGCCGGTGTCGACCAGCATGAGGCCGTGCCTGGGGTGGTCGATGAGGTAGGCGTAGACCGGCACCGCGATCTGCGCCTTGTCCACCAGGGTGCGCAGGTAGCCGTTCAGCCCTTCCCAGCCATCCAGACCGCCGTAGAACTGGCCGTAGGTGACGACGGTGTCGCCGGTGTGAATCGGGAACACCCGTACGGCGCCGTCGACGATCCGCCGCCGCGCGCCCGGGGCGCGCACGGCCGCTTGCCGCTCCTGCTCGCCCCGCGCCAGCACCTCGCGTCGCTGCCGTTCCACCCGATCGACGGACAATCCGCTCAGCACTCCCAGCACCAGCCCGGCACCGCCTGCTAGGAAGGCGCGCCTGGTGCTCCGGGCACTCCGGCCGCCCGCCGCCCGGCGTCCGCGCAGGAAGGCGGCCGCCGCCCATGCCAGGCATGCGGTAGCGGCCAGGGCGAGCAGCACCGGCAGGTCCGTGACGTAGTAGACGACCCCGAGGTAAAGCCCCAGCGTGCCCAGGCCGACCGGAACCCCGATGAACGCCAGCACCCGGCGCCGCGTGGCGAGCCGGCCGAGCACACCGGGCCACAACAGCCCGACCACCAATCCGACCAGCAGCAGCCCATAGACGACCAGTAACGGCACCGGCACGTCCTTCAACCGCAGGACAACCAACCAGGCAGCGCCGACCGCAAAGGCGGGAACGAGTAACCCGATCTTGCCTAGAGACTTCAACATCCGGCCACCTCATTTCGTAAACGCATACGGATGCGTTTACATAATAGGGCAGCCATGATCACCTCGTGCCGCAGTCCTCCTGGTACGCAAGAAGCGGGGTGCACCGTCGCGTTCAGCGCCGAAACCATGGCGGCCGCCTACGGCGTGCGCTAGTTCCTCGTCCTGCAATCCAGACTGGGCCGTAAGCGGAAGGCTTCGACCCGATCTTGACCGGGGGCCGGCGCCGCCACTCCGAGCGGCCGCAGGCCCTTGTCCGGAGCCGAGGAAGCGATCGCGTAGCGTCCCAGGCAGTTGAGGTGGGCGTGGCCCAGTGGGGACAGCCGCGCCACGTCCTCATCCTTGACCGGCACACCCTGGGCACGCACCTGGTCCACGATCGCCGACAAATACGTCGGCGCTTCGACCGTTGGTTTTGCCTGGACTTCAAGCTGCTGCCCGGCTGAAGAACATCGGCTTGGCCCGCCTGTACCGGCCAGGCCTGAGTGAGGGCGAGGCCTGGCCTCAGCTTGACGGCGTCCTGTCAGGCAAGACCATCGACTGAGAGCTGATCGCCAACCAGTACGACCAGATGATCAAATATGCGACCGCGTTGCGGCTGCGCACCGCCGAGGCCCACCAGATGCTGCGCCGCTTCACCCGCGGCGGCCCCAAGCACCCCACCTACCGGGCCATCGAGGAGCTCGGCCGGGTGATCCGCACTGTCTTCATCTGCGACTACCTCGCTGAGGAGGAACTGCGGCGCGAGATCCACGAGGGCCTCAACGTGGTGGAGAATTGGAATTCGGCCAACAAGGACATCTTCTACGGCAAGGCCGCGCGGAACAGTTGCGTGCCGCCGATGGAGGTCATGGTCCCGTCGAGCCAGGAGATCGAAGGCTTGGTGGGTGAGTGCCGGGTGCTGCGGCCGGGCGGGACACCGTCCGGCACACCGGCGCTGCCCACTACGGCGTCGGCGTCGCGGGTTGTCGCCTCCAGGTTCGCTCTCCGAGCAGTGCCATCGCGGCCGGCAGCAGCACGCCGCGGACCACGGTCGCGTCGATGAGGATGGCAACCGCCATGCCCAGCCCCAGCATCTTGTACTCGATGGCGGACAGCGTCACGAAGACCGTGAAGACGCCGATCATGATGAACGCCGCGCCGCTGACGACCCCGGCGCTGGCCGCGATGCCGCCGACGATCGCCTCGCGGGCGGAGGCTCCGCCGAGCCGGCGTTCCTTGATGCGGCTGAGAATGAAAATGTGGTAGTCCATGCTCAGCCCGAACAGGATGACGAACATGAACAGCGGCAGCCAGCTCACCACCCCGCCATAGGAACCGAACCCCAGCAGCGACTCCAGATGGCCGTCCTGGAAGACCCAGACCAATACCCCACACGCGGCGCCGATGGACAGCAGGTTGAGCAGGATCGACACCAGCGGGATCGTCCACGACCGGAACATCACGGCGAGCAACACGAACGCCAGGGCGAGGACGAAGGCGACCACGATCGGGGTTCGGTCGTTCACCTGCACGGCGAAGTCGTGGGGCGTGGCGGTCTTGCCCGTCACGGCGTAGGAGACGCCGGTCACCTGCCCGAACGTCGCGGGCAGCGCCCGCTCGCGCAGCATGGCCAGCGCCCGATCGGCCACCGGGTCGGTGACGGCCCCGGCCAGCGGCACTCGCACCACCATCGCGTGGCCGACCGGGACAGCGGTGATCGGTTCGAGCAGCAGGCCGCCGCTGGCGGCTGCCTGCCGATGCAGCCCATCGATCGCGGCGCGCACCTGCTGGGTGTCGACCGAGCCGCCGTCCCCGCGTGCGAGGACCACACGGGCCGCCGTCGCCGCGCCGGGAAATTCGCGCTGCATCGCGGTCGCGGCGTCCACCGCCGGGGAGATGCCGGGCGGCAGGCTGGCGGTCACGGCCGCGTCCTGGAGCCGGATGCCGAGCACGGGCAGCGCCAGCACCAGCAGCACCATGCTCATGGCGGCCCCGCTCAGCACCGGCCTGGCGACCACGGCGCGGGCCACCTGCCCCCAGACGCGGGACTCGCCGGCCGCGATCCTGCGCCGGCCCAGCCAGGGGATGCGAGCCCAATCCACCCGGTGCCCCAGAACGGCCAGCAGCGCGGGCAACACCGTCAGCGAGCCGAGCACGGCCAGGCCGACAACCAGGACCGTGCCCGCGGTCAGGCCCTTGAAGACGTCCACGCCGGTGAACAGCAGCCCGACCAGGCAGAGCATCACGGTCAATCCGGAGGCCACGATCGCGTGCCCCGACGTCTCGGCGGTACGCCGCAGCGCCTCACGCACGTCATGGCCCGCGGCGCGTTCCTCCCGGACCCGGCGCAGATAGAACAGCGAGTAGTCGGTGCCGACGGCCATGCCGATCAGCAGCACGATGGCTGAGGCGGCGCCGTTGAACGGCACCCACTGCCCGATGAACCCCAGCAGTCCGAACGTGGCCGCCACGACGGTCGCCGACAGCAGGAGCGGAATCCCGGCGGCGATCAGCGAGCCGAACACAGCCAGCAGGATCACGATGGTCAGTGGCAGGGACGTCGTCTCGGCGCGCCCGAGGTCGTTCTTGATGCCCTCGTCGACCGCACCGGACAGGCTGCGGTCACCCGCCTGGCTGAAGCGCACCCCAGGATGGCGCCGCTGGGCCTGCTCCACGGCAGCGATGGCAGCGGCGTAGTTGTCGTCGAACCGTTCGTCTGGACCGGCCACCTCAAAGGTGACCAGCCCGGAACGACCGTCGCGTGACAACCAGCGCTCGCCGTGCGCCGCCAGCGGCGAGCCGATGTCCCGGACTGCCTCCGGTGTCCGGCGCAGCAGGGTCACCAGGTCTTTCGCGGCGGCGCGCAGCTTCGGGTCGTCGGAGAAGCGGCCTGTGTCATCACGCGGCTGGATCAGCACGTTCTCCCGTACGGAGTTGTCGCTGCGCTGGGCGTCCACCATCTGCTGGGCGCGGCCTGCCTCGCCGGGGTCGACGGCGCGCGCGTCGTCACCTGAGACCAGCGTGCTGGACAGCACGGCGGCCAGGACCAGCGCGAGCCAGCCGGCGATGGCCAGGGTGCGGTCCCGAACCGACCAGCCCGCGACGGCCGCGATCACCCCGGCCCTGGCCGGCGCGGGGCCGGGCGGCGTGCTGACGCGAGGGGCCGATTTGCTTTCGGGCAGCATGAACTGCTCTCCTCTTTCTTGGTGGAGTGCTCCTATGGAACTCGCCTGCCGGCGAGGTGGTACGTCTCCCCCACTCCCGGGCCGTCGAGTTGCACCTCGGCGGCCCGGCACCGTGTCTAGGGGCTACTCGACAACCTTGAGCACCAGCTCAATGGCGTCGGTACGCTCGCGCAGCGCCGAGAGCCGGTCATTGATCTCGGCGAGTTGCCGCCCGATGTCCTGCTGGGAGGCGGCGGCGGTCTCAGCGATCTTCTTGTACTCCGCCTCGCGTGCCAGCTGAGCCTTGGCCCGCCAGGAGATGGCGAATTGCCAGATGACCGTGACGATTACGGCGGTGATCAGGACGAACATGCCGATGGTGCCGATGACTTCCTGCCACTCGTGCTCGTTCATCGCTCCGAGCCCTTCTCGGTGGTCAGCGTCCGTACGGCGTCCAGGATGAGCTCCGGCGTCAGATGGACCGAGAACCTGCGTAGCTCGTAGTACTTCATTGCCTTTCCTTCTTCCGACAGCTCCAGCTGCGAGGAAACCAGACCGGCGGCCTCCAGCTTCTTCAGGTGGACCTGGAGCAGCGCCCTGCTGATGCCGAGCTCACGCGCCAGTCGGCTCACGTAATTCCGGCCGCCTGCGAGGGCCGCGATGACGCGCAGCCGGTGCGGGCTGGACAGGGTGGCCATCACCCGCACCAGATCGTCTCCCGTCGGCGCGGGATCGCTCACCTCAACCTCCAGCACATGCCAACGAACATTAGCAGGTGCCTAGAAGTAATTGCCTTTTGTCCAGAACCCCCGCACGACAGAGCGTTCGCCTCCGCGCTGCACACCCTGACCGACAGGGTCGCGGCGCGGCGTGTCTCGTTGAGCGATCCTCGATTGAGACAGTCAAGATCGCAGTCGCACTTCATGGTGGCTGGCAACATCCGTCCCTGCCGGTAGCCGTGTCGGCGATCGGCGGGTGTTGGTGTTACTGGTTGTCCTTGAGGAGTTGTTGTGTGCGGGTGAGGAATGCCTGGCGGACCTCTTCTGGGTGCAGTATCTGGAGTGGTCGGCCGAGGCTGAGCAGGTAGCGGGCCAGGCCGTCGGCGTCTGGCCCGCCGATGTCGATGATCGTGGCGTCATCGCCGTCCGGGTGGTGGACGCCGACCGTTGGTGGTACCAGCCTGCGGGCCTCATCGGCCGGTACGGCCAGGCGAATGGTCACCCGCACCGGGTAGGGCCTCAGCGCGATGCCCGTGCTGCCCATCTGTGCTGGATCTGGCGGGTCGGGCAGGGCAGTGGCCTGCCC
>NZ_BAABDQ010000059.1:0-62369 GCF_039539705.1 Nonomuraea rosea
CGTCGGGGGTGAAGGGGCGGAGGTGGAGGCGTTCGGGGGTGAGGGGGTAGTGGGGTTTGAGCACGGGGGCAGTGTAGGTGGGGGTCAGGGGGGCGGCAATGAGTTTTCTGGGTCGTTGTGGAGGGTGTCGGCGATGATGCGGATGCAGCCGTCGGTCCAGCGGCGGGCGGTCTGCTGGAGTGCGGGGTCGCGGCCGGCGTGGACGTAGAGCTCCAGAGCCGCGTTGGCGGGTGCGGTCGGCGGTGGGGTGGGGGGCTGCTCCCCCGGCGGGTGCTCGTGTGGATGCTCGTGTGGATGCTGGTGTGGATTCAGTGGCCACCTGCGAGGTTGAGTACGACGACGCCGCCGATGATGAGGAGGATGCCGCCGATCTTGAGGGGGTTGAGGGTCTCCCCCATGAACAGGGTGCCGATGATGGCGATGGCGGCGGTGCCGGCTCCTGACCAGATGGCGTAGGCGGTGCCCATTTCGAGTTGGAGTTTGAGTGCTTGGGCGAGCAGGACGAAGGAGGTGATGTAGCCGGTGGCGACGACGATGGTCCAGCCGAGGTGGGTGAAGCCGTTGCTGAGCTTGAGTGCGGAGGTGGCGAGGACTTCTGAGGCGATGGCGAAGGCGAGCAGGAGCCAGGCCATGGGTTCTCCCGGGGATGAAAGTGGTACGGGTGTGCCATTTTATCCCCGGGGTGGGTGCTCCCCCGCTGTGGTCAGGTGGCGATGAAGGTCATGAGGTCCTGGTTGAACTGGTCTTTGAAGGGGTTGATGTTGGCGAGGCCGTGGGGGGCGCCGGGGTAGACCTTGAGGGTGGCGTTCGGGATGATTTCTACGGTTTTCATGGCGGCGTCGTTGATGGGGACGATCTGGTCGGCGTCGCCGTGGGCGACCATGGTGGGGATGTCGAAGCAGCGCAGGTCTTCGGTGAAGTCGGTTTCGGAGAAGGCTTTGACGCAGTCGTAGGCGGCTTTGAGCCCGACTTGCATGCTCCAGAGCCAGAAGGCGTCGCGGATGCCCTGGGAGACGCTGGCTTCGGGGCGGTTGGCGCCGTAGAAGGGCTGGGCGAGGTCTTTCCAGTATTGGGCGCGGTCGGCTTCGACGCTGTTGCGGATGTCGTCGAAGGCTTTCATGGGGGTGCCGTCGGGGTTGGCGTCTGTTTTGAGCATGAGCGGGGGTACGGCGCCGAGCAGGACGGCTTTGGCGACGCGGGAGGTGCCGTGGCGGCCGATGTAGCGGGCGACTTCGCCGCCGCCGGTGGAGTGGCCGACGAGGATGGCGTCGCGTAGGTCGAGTGCGTCCATGACCTGGGCGAGGTCGTCGGCGTAGGTGTCCATGTCGTGGCCGTTCCAGGCTTGGCCGGAGCGTCCGTGGCCGCGGCGGTCGTGGGCGACGGCGCGGTAGCCGTGTTCGGCGACGAGGCGGATCTGGTCTTCCCAGGCGTCGGCGTTGAGTGGCCAGCCGTGGCTGAAGACGACGGGCTGGCCGGTGCCGGCGATTTTGTAGAAGATCTCGGTGTCGTCGGTGGTGGTGATGTAGGCCATGGTGCGGTGTTCCTTTGAGGTGCGATGGTGCGGGGTCTGGTGCGTGGGTTCCCTGGTGGGGTGGGGGCCACCCTGGGGGTGGTGATCCTTTGTGGTCTGTTGGGTGAGTCGGGTCGTGGGTGCGGCTGTGGGCGAATGCTTGAAAAGGCAGTCGAATACGTGTTCCACTGGGTGTGTGGGCTGGGATGCGCTTTCGCTGGTTGACGCCGCTGATGATCGTCCGTTGATCGAGCGGCGGGCGGTGGCGCGTGGTGGTTTCTACGAGATGCAGGCCCGTACGGTGATCGAGCGGGTGCCGCAGAGCGCGGGCATCGCCCAGCGGTGGGCCGTGTCCCCCTATCGTGGCTGCGCCCATGCCTGCCGCGGTTGCGGTGCCCGTGCCGGGCATCGGCGGCTGGGGCTGGATGCGGGGGGTGATTTCGACACCCGGATCGTGGTGAAGCCGAATGTGGTGGAGCGGTTGCGGGCGGAGCTGGGCCGCTGGGACGGTCAGGAGCTGGCGGTGGGGGTCAGTGGTGACTGTTATCAGGTGGCGGAGGAGACGTACCGGCTGATGCCGGGGGTGGTCGGGGCGCTGGCGGGGGCGGCGGTGCCGTTCACGGTGTACACCAAGAGTGCGCTGGTGTTGCGGGATGCGGGGGTGCTGGCGGCGGCGGGTGCGCGGGTGGCGGTGTCGATCGCGTTCGTGGATGAGCGGATCCGGCGGGCGGTGGAGCCGGGTGCGCCGGGCGCGCAGGCGCGGCTGGAGCTGGTGTCGGCGCTGGTGGAGGCTGGGGTGGAGTGCCGGGTGCTGATGGCGCCGGTGTTGCCGTTGCTCAGTGACGCGGCTGATCAGCTGGGGGCGACGGTGCGGCGGATCGCGGCGGCGGGTGCGCGGGCGGTGGAGCCGGTGGTGCTGCGGCTGCCGCCGGGGACGCGGGAGTGGTATCTGGAGTGGCTGGGGAAGGCGCATCCGCGGCTGGTGGAGCGTTATGAGGAGCTGTATGACCGGGCGGGGTTGCCGTCGGCGGATTATGAGGGGCGGATCACCGGTCAGATCGCGCAGTTGTGCCGGGTGTACGGGATGGGGTGCGGGGCCGGGGTGGCGGAGCGGCGTGAGCCGCCGGCGGCGCAGCTGGCGCTGGTGTGAGGGTGGGGGCCTGTCCCCCGGTTTCGCCGGGTCAGGGTCCGGGCGTGCTGTTGCCGGGGGCGAGTTTCGTCACGCGCTTCGACCAGGAGACCGTGCTGCTCGGTTACCCGAAGGCGCACCTGTACAACGCGGCGCCTCGATCCTGCGGTACAAGGGGTCCGACGGACGGCTGCGCGTCTCCCTGCGTCACCTGGAGCAGGGGTTGTCGACCGGCGAGGTGCCCGCTCACGGCTTCGACCGGATCGAGAGGCTCTCCCCCGGCGAGATCGTCGGCGTCGAGATCGATCTGCTCCCGGTCGGGCTGGTCTTCCATCCCGGTGAGCAGCTCCGGCTTCTCATCAGCGGCCGGCACCTGCTCGGGCCGATGATGCCCGGGCTGGTGGAGTACACCCCGGCCAACAGCGGACGGCACGTCATCCACACCGGCGGCGGACACGCTTCCTACCTGCAGCTGCCTGTGCAGGCGCGGTAGCGGCCCCGCGAGGGCAATGATCAGGTCTCGACCTGGCTGAGCCGGTCGAGGCCGTCGAGGATGAAGTCGAGGGCGAAGGCGAACTCGGTGTCGTCGTCGCATCCGCCGAGGGCGCCTTCGTGGGTGACGGCGAGGGCCATTTCCGCGGCGTACGGGAGGGTGGCGCCGAGTTCGCCGGCGAGGCGGGCGGCGGCTTCGGGGTCGAGGTCGGGGGAATCGTCGAAGAGGTCTTGTGAGAAGCCGAGGACGCGGCTGCCGAGGATGTGCAGGGCGTGGTGGGCGAGCGTGACGGTGAAGCCGTTCTCGCGGAGGATGCCGAGGATCGCGTTGATGTAGCGCGGGACGGCGGGTCCTGGTGTGGTGCGGGTTTCCAGGGTGCGGGGGGCCCAGGTGTGGCGCAGGACGACGGCGCGGGCGGCCAGTGCCGTACGGCGTAGTGAGGTTTTCCAGTCGGGGCCGTCGGTGGTGATCGGGATCTTGCCGATGACGGCGTCGATCATGCCGTCGAGGAGGTCGTCCTTGTTGCGGACGTGGGTGTAGAGGGACATCGCCTCGACGCCGAGCTCTTGGGCGAGCCTGCGCATGCTGACGGCGTCGATGCCGTCGCGGTCGGCGAGGTCGATGGCGGCGGTGATGACTTTGTCCCGGGTGAGCTGGGTGCGGCGTTCGGTGGCGCTCTGGGCGGGCGGGGTGAGCTTCATGCCGCTTTTATTCGGTTTGGCGGTGCGGCCGGTGTCGCTCAAGGCGTCTCCCCTTGACTTCCTTACTCTGTAAGGATTACCTTACGCCGTATGGGTGTCCTTATGGAGTAAGGACGCGGGCAGGTTACCACGGACGGGCCATGACCGAAGACTTCAAGCCGGGTTCGCCGACAACGGGGAGACACGACGATGACCACGGATCACACCACGACGATGCGGGCCATCGTCCAGGACGGTTACGGCGCGCCCGAGCGGGTGCTGCGCGCTGAACACATCGGCCGGCCGCGGCCCGGCCCCGGCGAGGTCCTCGTCCGGGTACGCGCCACCAGCGTGAACACCCCCGACTGGAGCACCGTCGCCGGGGTGCCCTACGTCCTGCGGCTGGGCACCGGGCTGCGGCGGCCGTCGCGCCCGATCAGGGGCAGCGACCTGGCCGGTGTGGTGGAGGCCGCGGGGCCGGGCGTGAGCGACCTGCGGCCCGGCGATGAGGTGCTCGGTTCGGTGTGGAGCCGCGGCTCACGGGCCGGGACGTTCGCGCAGTACGCGATCGCGCCGGCGGCCCAGCTGGTGGCCAAGCCGGCCGGGCTCGGCTTCGAGGAGGCCGCCGCGTCGGTCATGACCGGGCTGACCGCGCTGGCGGCGATGCGCGAGGTGGGCGGGGCGGGCCCCGGCACGCGGGTCCTCATCAACGGAGCCTCCGGCGGGGTGGGCACGATGGCGGTGCAGATCGCCAGGTCGCTCGGCGCCGAGGTCACGGGCGTGTGCGGCACCCGCAACGCCGAGCTGGTCCGCTCGCTCGGGGCCGACCACGTCATCGACTACACCGAGCAGGACTACACCCGCCTGGAGCGGCGTTTCGACGTGATCCTGGACAACGTGATGAACCGCCCGCCGGCGGCCACGGCGCGGTTGCTGGCGCCCGGGGGCGTGTTCATCCCCAACAGCATCGGGAGCTCCGGGAGGCTGCTGGCCGGCCTGCCGAGGACGGCGCAGGCGGCGCTGCTGCGCAAGGGCAAGCTCATCACGTTCACGGTGAACCGGGAGCGCCTCGGCGCGCTGGTCCGCCTGCTGGAGTCCGGGCAGGTCAGGGTGGTCATCGACGCGGCGTACCCGCTGGAGGAGGCGGCGGGCGCGGTCGCGCACATGCTGGGCCATCACGCCCGGGGCAAGGTCGCCATCACGGTGTGAGCCTGCGCTGCAGGAGCATGCCGGACCACTCCCCCACGGTGAAGGGCTCGGTGCGGGTGAAGCCGCAGCGTTCGTAGTAGGAGACGAGGCGGCCGTCGTCGCCGGCGTAGCAGTCGACGCGCAGGAGCGCGGCCTGGCGGGCCTGGGCTTCGCCGAAGGCCCAGTCGAGCAGGGTGCGGCCGATGGCGTGGCCGGCGTGCCGCTGGTCGATGACGAGGGCCTGGACGTACAGCTCGGGTTCGGCGGCGGGGGTGACGTAGTCGTGGGGGGCGCCGACGGCGATGCACCCGGCGGGGTGGCCGTCGACGTCGGCGATGCGCATGCCGCCGCCGGCGGCCCAGGCGGCGACCTGTTCGGTGCGGCGGGGGTTGCCGGTGAAGGGCTGGGTGCCCCATTGGCCGGTGCGGCCCTGGGCGGCGAGCCAGGCGACGGCGCTGTCGAACATGCGCAGTACGGGGGCGACGTCGCCGGGACCTCCTGGGCGCAGGTGCATCAGGCCTTGCCGTCCTTGCCGTTCAGGGCGCTGCCCTTCTTCCACTGGGAGTACGGCATCTGCCAGAAGCCCCAGCCGTTGTTCCATTCGAGCTCGCGGTTGGTGCCGGTGATGTCGACGACGTCGCCGCGCTGGAAGTTGTCGTAGAACCAGCGGGCCTGGTCGGGGCGGGAGTTGATGCAGCCGTGGCTGACGTTGCGGACGCCCTGGGCCCAGACGTTGTTCTTGGCGTGGACGTATTCGCCGGAGTTGGAGATGCGGACGGCGTGGCCGATCATGACGTCGTAGTAGCCGGGGTCGCCCTTTTTGCGGCCTGGGGAGATCATCCGGACGGGGTTGCCGCGTTCCATGGTGAGGTGGACGCCGCTGGTGGTGGTGTATTCGCGGGTGGTGGCCATACCCGCACTGATGCGCATGGTTTGTACGCGTTTGCCGTCTTTGTAGACGTACATCATGTGCTTTTTGACGTCGACCTTGCTGATCTGCTTGGCGCCGATCTTGAGGGTGGCCTTGTAGTCCTTGACCCCGTACAAGCCCTTGCCGCCCTTGATGCCGGTGATGTTGGCGTTGAAGGTGACCTTCTGGTGGGCGGGCCAGTATGTGGCGGTGCGGTAGATCGCGACGGTGTCGTTGATCCAGCGCCAGGCGCCCTTGACGGGCTTTTCCGCCTCGACCTCCAGAGCGCGCTCGATGGTGGCCTTGCTGGTGACCGGCTGGTTGAAGGTGACGATGATGGGCGCGCCGACCCCGACGGTCTCGCCCTTGGCGTTGGGAGTGACGTCGGCGATCTGCAGGGCGCGTTCGGGCTTGAGGGTGGTGAAGGCGGACGTGGTCGTCGTGGCGCCGGCCTTGGCGGAGACGTTGTAGCTGGTGGAGGGCTTGAGCGGGGTCTTGGACACCCATTTGGTCTTGTCGGTGTTGAAGCCGCCCTCGACCTGCTCGCCGCCGGCTTCGACGGTGACGTTCTCCAGTGCTCCCCCGGCGGCGGTGACGACGACCTTCTTGTCGGGGCTGACCTTCGCGCTGCCCTCGGCTGGGCTGATCTTGATGGTGGGCGCCTGGGGGGTGGCGACCGTGGTGCCTTCGGGCGCGCTGGGGCCTTGTCCGGCCGGGGCGGCGCCGGAGCATGAGGCCGTCAAAGCTGCCACGGCCAGCAACGCGGCCGTGGTGGCGGGTCTCCTCCAAGCAGGCGCAACGTTCAAGACGGTCCTTTCCCCCAAGGGCACCAAACGCACCCCAAAAACCTTAATGCTCCTTACATGTAAGACGCGGATTCCTTTAGGTAAGTTCGGTCACATTTGAATCACTTGCGCCTGGAAGCGGTTCAGGCAGCGTCAGCGCGCCGACAGCCGGTGGGTGAGGCTGGTGTGGCGCCGCCCGGCGCCCTTGGTGCGTACGGCCTGGGCCAGCGCCCGCCGCGAGCCGACGATCACGACGAGCTTCTTGGCCCGGGTGATGGCGGTGTAGAGCAGGTTGCGCTGCAGCATCATCCAGGCGCTGGTGGCCAGCGGGATGACGACGGCGGGGTATTCGCTGCCCTGGGAGCGGTGGATGGAGACGGCGTAGGCGTGGGCGAGCTCGTCGAGCTCGTCGAAGGCGTACTCGACCGACTCCTCCTCGTCCGTCAGGACGGTGAGCTTGTGCTCGTCGGGCCGGATGTCGGTGACGATGCCGACGGTGCCGTTGAACACCCCCGCCGCGCCCTTGTCGTAGTTGTTGCGCAGCTGGGTGACCTTGTCGCCGACGCGGAAGACGCGCCCGCCGTAACGGCGTTCCGGCATGCCTTCGCGGGCCGGGGTGAGGGACTCCTGCAGGGCGGTGTTGAGCGCGCCCGCGCCGGCGGCGCCGCGGTGCATGGGGGCCAGGACCTGGATGTCGCGGCGCGGGTCGAGACGGAAGCGGCGCGGGATGCGGCGGGCGACGACGTCGACGGTGAGGGCGGCGATCTCCTCGGGCTCCTCGCAGGGGAACAGGAAGAAGTCCTTCATGCCCTCCAGCACGGGGTGCAGGCCGGTGTTGACGCGGTGGGCGTTGACGACGACGCCGGACTCCTGCGCCTGGCGGAAGATCTGCGTCAGGCGCACGCGGGGGACGTCGTCGGCGGCGAGCAGGTCTTTGAGCACCTCGCCCGCGCCGACGGAGGGCAGCTGGTCGACGTCGCCGACGAACAGCAGGTGGGCGCCGGGCGCGACGGCCTTGACGAGCTTGTTGGCCAGCAGCAGGTCGAGCATGGAGGCCTCGTCGACGACGACGAGGTCGGCGTCGAGAGGGTTGTCGCGGTCGAAGGTGGCCTCGCCGCCGGGGCGCAGCTGCAGCAGCCGGTGCACGGTGGTGGCCTCGTGGCCGGTCAGCTCGGCCAGGCGCTTGGCGGCGCGGCCGGTGGGGGCGGCCAGGATGACCTTGGCGCGCCGGGCGCGGGCCAGCAGCACGATGGAGCGCACGGTGAAGCTCTTGCCGCAGCCGGGGCCGCCGGTCAGGACGGCGACCTTCTCGGTCAGGGCCAGGCGGACGGCCTGGCGCTGCTCGGTGGCCAGCTCGGCGCCGGTCTGGCCGTGCAGCCAGCTCTCGGCGCGTTCCCAGTCGACGTCGGCGAAGCTCTGCAGCCGGTCGTGGCCGCCGCGCAGCAGCGACAGCAGGCCGGAGGCGAGCGACAGCTCGGCGCGGTGGAAGGGCGGCAGGTAGACGGCGGGCACGAGGTTGTCGCCGGCGGGGATGTGCTCGCGTACGACGCCCTCGTCGGTGACGAGGTCCTCCAGGCAGGTGGCGACCAGGTCGGCCGGCACCTCCAGGACCTTGACGGCGTCGCCGACGAGGTTGGGGGCGGGCAGGTAGCAGTGTCCGTCGTCGGCGGCCTGCGACAGGGTGTAGCGCAGGCCGGCCTTGACGCGCTCGGGGCTGTCGTGCGGGATGCCGACGGCCTGGGCGATGGTGTCGGCGGTCTTGAAGCCGATCCCCCACACGTCGTCGGCGAGCTTGTACGGCTGGCTCCTGACGACGGAGATGGACGCCTCGCCGTACTGCTTGAAGATGCGCACCGCGATCGAGGTGGACACGCCGACGCCCTGCAGGAAGATCATCACCTCTTTGATGATCTTCTGTTCCTCCCAGGCGGCGGCGATCATCTTGGTGCGCTTGGGGCCGAGACCGGGGACTTCGACCAGGCGCTCGGGCTGCTGCTCGATGACGTCGAGGGTGCCGGTGCCGAAGTGGTCGACGATCCGCTCGGCCATCTTGGGGCCGATGCCCTTGATCAGGCCGGAGCCGAGGTAGCGGCGGATGCCCTGCACGGTGGCCGGCAGCACGGTGGTGTAGGACCACACCTCGAACTGCCGCCCGTAGCGGGGATGGGAGCCCCAGCGGCCGTGCAGCCGCAGCGACTCCCCCACCTGCGCGCCGAGCAGCGGGCCGACGACGGTCAGCAGGTCGGGTCCGGTGCGCTCGGTGGCGACGCGGGCGATGGTGTAGCCGGTCTCCTCATTGGCGTAGGTGATGCGTTCGAGAACGGCCTCTAACGCCACACCGGCCGCACCGTCTGGACCCTGCGCCACCGCGATCCCACCCCCTCCGTTCCGGGCCAGATTAGAGCAGCGGCCAGGAAAGGGTGACCTCACACGCGGGCGGCGGCTAGGTGATGAGGGCGATGGGCGCGCTCACCGTCCGGGCCGGGGGTGAAGGAGGTGGTTACGTGACCGCGGCGCTGACTCAGCGCGAACGGGTTTCGAGCAGCTCGTGCAGCTGCCGCGGCACCGGATCGTGCAGGCGGGTGGCGAAGAAGATGTGCAGCCAGCCGTCGGCGTCGGCGTGGAAGAGATCGTCGCGGATGGACGGGTCGGCGCCGCGCTCCAGGAGCAGGCGGATCACGTCGAGATGACCGGCCGGGACCGCCCAGTGCAGGCCCGTACGCCCGAGGTAGGGCGCGACGTCGGGGCGGACGCCGCGATCGAGGAGCCAGCGCACGACCTCGATCCGGCCGTGCTGGCAGGCGTGCACGAACGCCTCCCCCACGATCTCCTCCGGATCATCGGTCGCCGGCAGCCGGGGCGGGAAACCGGCGCCGGCGTCCGCGAGGTTGGGACGCGCCGGCGCGGCGTCCGGCCGTAGCCTGCCGTCCGCGTCGAAACACCCCCGCACCAGATCCAGCCGGCCGCAGGCGGCATACGTCCACAGCGACCGCGGGCGGATCCCGTGCCCGGCGAGCAGGTCGACGACCTGCGTGTTGCCGTGGTGGACGGCGTTCTCCAGCGGGGTGCTGCCCCAGGGCCGGGCGCCGGGGTCGGCGCCGGCCTCCAGCAGCAGGCGCACGTACGCGACCCGGTTGGAGCGGGCGGCCCAGATGAGCGGGACCTCCAGGTCGGTGGCCTTGCCGAGCAGGACCTGAACGGCCGCGCGCGGCACACCGAGCTCCTCATCGAGCCGGACGCCGGGGATCGCCTCGGGGACCGCGAGCATGTGCAGCAGGATGCCGGCCTGCCCGGCGGTCAGAGCGGCCAGCCGATCGGTGTCGCCGGCCAGCAGGGCCTGCGCCTCGCTGTGCAGGCGGCGCCAGCGCTCCTGACGTTCGTCGAGCTCGCGGCCGGATCTCTCGGCGAACGACATGAGCTCCCGCCAGGTCGGGAAACCCAGCTCCCGCGCGATGACCAGCCGCGCGTCCCGCAGCTCGGCCACGGCGGCGGCGGAGGCCACGGTGGCGTGGCGGGGCACGTAGGCCCGCAGCCGCCGCAGCGCGCCCGGGTCGTCGCGGCGCAGTTCGGCCAGAAGGGTGTCGGCCATCGAGGCGTAGGCGCCCGGCCTGACCCCCAGCAGACGGGAGACCGGCCGGTCCTCGCCCGTGCTCCGGCTGCCGAGGTGGGCACGGAACCGCGCCCAGGAGGAGAACCCGTGTTCCTGAGCGAGCACGAACTGGGCGTCGCTGAGCAGGAACCGCTCGGCGGCCCGGCCGCCCAGCACGTCGGTGACCCGGGCCTCGGCCGAGGCGTCACCCGTGGCGTACGCGCGATGCAGGTCTTTGGCCTGCTTGCGGTAGAACTCCAGGCTCGGACGGGCCGGCAGCTCGAAATGACGATCGGACATCGCAACCTCCTTCGTCGCCGAGGCCCGCTTGCCCGGCCGGAAAGAGGTTGGTCTCGCCGGTGTGTCGAGGTGGTGCTCGAGGTGGGAAAATCCCTGCCCGCGGACTGGCAGCGCCCTCGCACGCTCCCTCCAGCGTAGGCGCCGGCTCCTCCGGACGGGGGCGAGCGGTGGAAAAATGCGGGTGCGCCGGGCCTTTCGCGGCCGCAACCATGGATCGGTATGAGTGGTTGCGTCTTCTGCGAGATCATCGCCGGGCGGGCCGAGGCCAGCGTCGTCCACGAGGACGGCGACGTGGTGGCGGTCATGGACCTCAATCCCGCCACGGTCGGCCATGTGCTGGTCATGCCGCGCGTGCACGCGGCCGGGCTCGCCGGCACCGATGACGCGGCCGGTGCGGCGATCTGGCGTACGGCACGCCGCATATCAGGCGCGTTGCGGACCTCCGGGATCCCGTGTGACGGGGTGAGGTGGTCGCTGGCCGACGGGGAGGCCGCGGGGCAGGATGTCCTCCATCTCCACCTGCACGTGGTGCCGCGCTATCCAGGCGACGGCGTCGTGGTCACAGCCGACGGGAAGAGGCGCTCACGTGCACTTCTCGACCAGGACGCGGCGCTGATCCGAAGATCCCTCACCTGACCCGGCCGCCGCCTCCCTTCAGGGACGGCGGCCGAGGGCTAAGCTGGACCGCGTACGCCGCTGAGCGCCCCGCCGCCATCGCATGGCCGCCAAAGGGGCCGCCGGAGAGGCCGCCGAGGGCCGCGTACGCCCCGCAAGAGCCGCGAGGCCGTGAGCAGGGGCCGCACCGTCATCCGAGACCGCCGCGCCAGACGGCGCCCGCGTTCGCGACATCCCGGAAGTGATCCATGAAGCGCTACATCCTGACCGGCACCCCAGGAGCCGGCAAGACCGCGATCCTGCGATGGCTGGAGAACGACGGCCACACCGTCGTGGAAGAGGCCGCCACCGACGTCATCGCCCTGCGCCAGGCCCAGGGCGAGCCGGAGCCGTGGAGCACGCACTCCTTCACCGAACAGATCGCCGCCCTGCAGCGCCGCCGCCAGGAAGGCGCCGCGGCCCTGCCCGGCGGCCCCCAGCTCTACGACCGCTCGCCCGTCTGCACCTACGCCCTGGCCACCTACCTCGGCCACCCCGTCGGCCCCGTCCTGGCCCGCGAGCTCGACCGCATCCAAGCCGGGCGGATCTACGACAGGACGGTGTTCTTCGTCGGCAACCTCGGGTTCGTCACGCCCACCGGCGCGCGGCGGATCACCTTCGAGGAGTCGCTGCGCTTCGAAGAGATCCACCACGACGCCTACGCCGAACTCGGCTACGACTGCGTCACGATCGCCCCCGGCACGCTGGCCGAGCGGGTGACGCAGGTCAGGAAGCGGCTCGACACGGCACCATGACCACCATGGACATTCTGGTGCGGCGCTTGCGCGAGGCGGGATTCCCCGCCGAGTTGGTACGCCAGGTGACGGGCGGAGTGGTGGCGACGGCCGGCCTGGCGAGCCTGACCGGCGGCGCACAGGTCTTCGCCAAGACACTCGGCGACGGCTCGGAGACGGGAGACCACGACGTGTTCGAGGTCGAGGCCGAAGGGCTGCGGGCGCTGCGCGAGCTCGGCGGCGTCACCACGCCCGAGGTGCTCGCGGTGCGGCCCGGCCTGCTCGTCCTCCAGCCGCTCGCGCCCCGCCCGGACGGCGAGGCGCGGTTCTGGGAGAGGCTGGGGCACGACGTCGCAACCCTGCACGCCACGACCGCCGCCGGCCGCTTCGGCTGGCACCACGACGGCTGGCTCGGACGCCTGCGCCAGCACAACACCTGGGACACCGACGGGCACGCCTTCTACGCCCGGCACCGCATCCTGCGCTGGCTGCCGGAACCGCTGGTGCAGGCCGCGTTCGGCCAGGAGGACCGGCGCGCGCTCGAACGCCTGTGCGCCGCCCTGCCCGACCTGATCCCGCCCATGCCGCCGGTGCTGACCCACGGCGACCTGTGGTGCGAGAACGTCATGTCCAGCCCCGGCGGCCACCCCGTCCTGGTCGACCCGGCCGTCTCCTACACCTGGGCCGAGGTGGACGTCAGCATGCTGTGGTGCTCGACGCGGCCGCCCGCCTCCGGCCGCTTCTTCGAGGCGTACACCGAGGTGCTGCCCCTGCGGGACGGCTGGCGCGAACGCGCGCCGCTGCTGAACCTGCGCGAGCTGCTGAGCACGATCGCCCACGACGACGACCACTGGGGCGCGGCACAGGCCGTCCGCACGATCATCGCGCCCTTCGCCCGCAAACACTGAGCCCGCAAACACTGAGCCGTACACGCTGAACCGAAACGCTGAGCCCGCAAACACTGAGCCTGGGCCCGAGCGGCGAGCCGGGTTCGCGACGGCCGCATCCAGGCGCACACTGCCAGCAGGACGTCCGGCACCCAGCACGCGACCGGCAGGACGCCCGGCGGGAGGCGCGATGAGCAGGAGCACGGCGGCCAGAGGCATGCTCACCCTGATCACGGCCGTCCTGACGGCCACCCGGTGCGGCGCCCCGCCGCCCGCCCCGTCCCCGCCCGCCCAAGCCGCCCCCACCAGCGGCTGCGCCGCCACCCACCCGCTGGAGCCCGGCAGGCACGAGCTCACCTTCGGCGGCCGGCAACGCCGCTTCCTGCTGGCCGTGCCCGACGGCCCCGGCCCCCACCCCATCCTGCTCGACCTGCACGGCCTCGGCTCCTCAGCCGCCCAGCAGAGCGCCTACAGCCGCCTCGCCGAGATCGGCCCCCGCCGCGGCTACATCGTCGCCACCCCCCAGGCCGCCCAGGACCGTATGGGCTGGACACTGCCGCACACCGCGGGCCCCGACGACACCGGCTTCCTCGGCGCCCTGCTCGACCACCTCGAACACGGCCTGTGCGCCGACCCCCGCCGCGCGTTCGCCGCCGGCATGTCCTACGGCGCCGGGATGGCCGCCGGCCTCGTCTGCGCGATGCGCGGCAGACTGGCCGGCATCGCCGCCGTGGCCGGGCTCAACATCTCCGCCCCGTGCGCCGGCGCGGCCCCCACCACGATCATCGCCTTCCACGGCACCGCCGACCGGATCGTCCCCTACCGCGGCGGCCACCCCCTGCGCGACGCCACCGGCGACCTGCGCCGCCTCGCCGACCTGGTCGTGCTCGCCCCGGTCGAGCAGAGCGCCGCCGGCTGGGCGGCCGCGCTCGGCTGCACCGGCCGCACCACCACGGGCCCCAGCACCGGGCCCACCCCGAAGGTACGGCTGCGCGACTGGAAATCCTGCCCCGGCGGGATCACACTGCGCCTGTACACGGTCAACGGCGGCGGCCACACCTGGCCCGGCGGCATCGCGGTGTCCCGGCTCGGCGCCACCGCCCCCGACCTGGACGCCACCGGCTTCATCCTCGACGTCTTCGACCGCACCCCCTCCCGATGACCATCTTTCGCCGACGACTCGCTCACGGGGAGCACACATGCCCGACGACGTACGCGTCACGCTCGAAGCCGTCCCGCGCACCGGCCTGACCGAACAGCGCTTACGGCAGGCAGTGGCCGCCCACCCCGACGCGCTGGCGGCGCTCGAGGTCGCCGACCCGGCCAGGCTCACCGTCTCCTTCGCACCCGGGCTCGGCCACGACCCCGGCGAGGACGCGCCGTTCCAGGCCACCGTGTTCGACCCCGTCGGCAACCGCGCCGTCGAGCTGCGCGGCACCCTGGACCGGCCCGAACGCGCCGAGCTGCGGCCCAGCGCCGACCGGCCCCAGCCCAGCCGCGAAGAGCTGCTGGCCGCCGCCGCGATCCTGCGCGCCGACCCCCGCTTCCCCGCGGGCGACGACGTCGTCGTCTACCGGCCCATGCCGCCCCTGGCCGACGCAGAGAACCCCGACGGCACCACCGTGCGCCGCCCCACCCTCGGCCTGTACACCCCCGGCGAGCCGACCGGGCTGCGGCACCGGGTGGTGGCCGTCGACCTGACCGGCCGCACCGTCGACTGGACCCCGGCCGGCATCAACGTGCGCATGCACCACGACTGCGAGCACAGCGTCCCCGAAGGCGTCGACTCCCTCACCGACCACGGCGGCCCCGACCAGGTCCGCGTACGCGTCCACCGCGGCTCCGAACTGCTGTGGGACCTGCTGGTGGTACGGCCGCGCGCCTCCTCCCCGCAGAACCCCGGCGTCGGCGGCGGCGTCGAGCTGCGCAACGTCCGCTACCGCGGCCGGCTGATGCTGCGCCAGGCGCACGTGCCCATCCTGAACGTCGAATACGAGGAGGGCACCACTTTCCGCGACGACGCCAGCTTCGAGACCCGCTTCAGCGCCACCGGCAGCGACCCGGTCGGATGGGGATGGCGGCTGTGCACCGGCCCGCCCCGTACCATCCTGGAACGCCCCGAGAGCGACGCAGGCAACTTCCAGGGCGTCGCCTTCCACCACGACGGCGAAGAGCTGCGGATCGTCAGCGAGATCGCGGCCGGCTGGTACCGCTACGCCAGCGACTGGCGGCTGTCCGACAACGGCGACATCAGCCCGCGATTCGGGTTCGCCGCCACCGCCAACCCGATGACGTGCCTGGTGCACCGCCACCACGCCTACTGGCGGCTCGACTTCGACGTCGAAGGCGCCGGCAACGACGTCATCGAGCAGATCGACGACACCGGCTCCATCATCCCCGAACCGGTGCCGATCATCCGCGAGACCGCCCGCAGGCGCCGTCACCCCGCCCGCTACTGGCAGGTGCGCGACAAATCCTCCGGCCGCGGCTACCAGATCCACCCCGGCCCGTTCGACGCGACCGCGGACGCCTACGGCGTGTCGGACCTGTGGTTCCTGCGCCACCACCCGCGCGAGCTCGACGACGGCAACCCCGGCCCGCGCGACAGGGCCGCGCTCAACCGCTTCCTCAACGGCGAGAGTGTCAACGGCGCCAACGTCGTCGTCTGGTACGCCGGCCACTACTACCACGACCAGGCCCACCCTCAGCCCCACCAGGGAGAGCTGATCGGCCCGCGGCTGGTACTGATCTGACGGCCCCACGACGGCCCGCCGTGGGGCCGGCCGCTGGTGGTAGATTCTTCGCCTGCCCCGGCAAGGGGCACCGGTCAGGGCCCGGCCGCCGCCGGCTCCGGGGCTCGCACCCGGGCCTGGCGGGCAGGCCGCGCCCTCCAGGGAGCGGGGTCACGAGCCAGGTGGGACAGGTGGGACACGCGACGGCCCGCGCGCTGCTGCGCAGGCTGGCCGTCGAGCAAGCCGAATGCAGGGTGCCGTCGCTGACGGCGGCGATCGTCCGCGACGGGCACATGGCCTGGTTCGGCGGGCGCGGCCGCGTAGACGGCGCGCCGCCGACCGCCGCCACCCAATACCGCATCGGGTCGATCACCAAGAGCATGGTGGCCGTCGTCGTCATGCGGCTGCGCGACGAGGGCGCGCTCGCCCTGACCGACCCGCTGGAGCAGCACCTGCCCGGCACGCCCCTCGGGCACCTGACCATCGCCCAGCTGCTGTCGCACACCGCCGGGCTGACCGCCGAGCCGCCCACCGCCTGGTGGGAACGCACCCCCGGCATCCCCGCCGCCGACCTGCTGGAACGCCTCGGCCCCGCCGAGCTCAAGCACCGGCCGGGGCGGCGCTTCCACTACTCCAACGTCGGCTTCGCCGTCCTGGGCGAGCTGACCGGACGGCTGCGCGGCACCACCTGGCTCAAGGCGCTGCAGTCCGAGGTGCTCGACCCGCTCGGCATGAACGCCACCACCGCCCGCCCCCGCGCACCCCACGCCACCGGCTACGCCGTGCACCCGTGGGCCGACGTGGTGCTGGAGGAGCCCGAGCACGACGCCGACGCCATGGGCCCGGCCGGGCAGCTGTGGTCCACCGCGGCCGACCTGGCCCGATGGGCGGCGTTCGTCGGCGGCGACACCGGCGGCGTGCTGTGCCCCGAGACGCTGGCCGAGATGCGCGAGCCCGCAGGGGTCGACGACGGCGACGCCTGGACCAGCGGGTTCGGGCTGGGCCTGCAACTGGCCAGGACCGGCGGCCGGCGGCTGGCCGGGCACACCGGATCGATGCCGGGCTTCCTGGCCACCGTGTGGGCCGACGTGGGCGAGGGCGTCGGCGTGCTGTTCCTGGCCAACACCACCTCCGGGACGAGCGGCACCCTGACGGGCGACCTGCTCGACATCCTGCACGAGCACGAGCCGCGCCTGCCCGACGAATGGCGGCCCGCCGAGGCCGACCCCCGGCTGCTGGCGCTGACCGGGCTGTGGCATTGGGGGCCCAAGCCGTACGCGGTGCGGCTGCTGCCCGGCCGCGGCCTGTCGCTGGAGCCGGTCGGCGGCGGCGGGCGGGCCTCCAGGTTCGTGCCCCAGGACGACGGGACATGGCTCGGGCTGGACGGCTACTACGCCGGGGAGACGCTGCGCGTGGCCGAGGACCACCTGGACGTCAACACGTTCGTCTTCACCCGCGACCCCTACGCCCCCGACGGCCCCGTGCCGGGCGGGGTGAACGACTGGCACGCCTGAGCCCCGCCCCGCCGCGCGGGTGCGTGTGGCGATCCTGGGGCCGCTGGAGGTCGAGCCGCCCGCCGCCGTCGGCGGGGCGCGGCTGCGGCGCCTCCTGGTGCGCCTGGCGGTGGCCGCGTCAAAGCCCTGCACGCCGCCGGACACCATGGCCGCCCTGGTCGAAGCCCTGGCCGGCGGCCGCGTCCTGCTCGTGCTCGACAACTGCGAACACCTCGTCGAAGCCGCCGCCCGCCTGACCGAGGAACTGCTCGGCCGCTGCCCCCGCCTGCACGTGCTGGCCACCAGCCGCGAACCCCTGGGCATCCTCGGCGAAACCCTCAGCCCCGTGCCGCCGCTGCCGCCCGAGCCCGCCGTCCGGCTCCTCACGGAACGGGCCGCCGCGATCCGGCCCGCCGAGCGGCTGCGCGGCGCGCCGGACACCACCAACCCGGAGGTGGCGCGGGTGGGCGGGCTGCTGCGCGAACGGCTCGGCCCGGACGCCTGGAGCGCCGCCTACGCCCGCGGTCGCGAGCTGGAGCGCGCCCAGGCGGTGGAGCTCGCCCACGACCGGCCCGTCTGAGCAGCCGCTCGGTGATCACCTCGATGGTAGGGAAGGCCCTACCCCAACAGGCAGGCAGGCGTGACTGATCTTGCGTGATCTTCCCGCGACAGTGGAGGCATGATGAAATTGCTCGCTGCCGCTGTCGCCGCTTCCCTTGTTCTCGCCCCTGTCGCTCCCGCTTTCGCCGCCGCGGCGCCCTCGCCGCAGTCCCGCCTTGACGTGCTCACCGTGGAGGACGGCATGGCGGGCGCGTTGAGCCAGGTGCGGAGTCCGGGAGGCGCGAGCGTGACCCGGCGTTCGGGCACCGCGGAGCGGGGCACCGGCAAGGCGATGATCGGGCCTCAGGGCCGGTTCAGGATCGCCAGCGGGAGCAAGCCGATCATCGCCGCCACGGTGTTGCGGCTGGCCGATCGCGGGAAGATCGACCTGGATGCCAGGGTGGAGCGTTACCTGCCCGGGGTGCTGCGCGGCACGGGCGACGGCGCCGCGATCGACGGCCGGGAGATCACCGTCCGGATGCTGCTGCAGCAGACCAGCGGCCTGCCCGAGTTCCTCGACGCGGTCGAGTGGAAGGAGCCCTTCCCGGACTTCCTGCGGGTGGCGCTGACGCGCAAGCCCACGCCCCGCGGCTCCTTCGCCTACGCCAACACCAACTACCTGGTCCTCGGCATGATCGTGACCAAGGTGAGCGGCAAGGACTTCCGCCAGGCGAGCCAGGAGCTGATCCTCAAGCCGTACGGGATGCGGGACACGTACTGGCCGGCCAAGGGCGACTACGGCATCCGCGGCCCGCACGCCCACACCTACGGGGTGCACCCCGCCCGTCCGCAGGACGGCGAGGTGGACCTGACCGACCAGCTGCCCACCTACGCGTTCGGTCCCAGCGGCGGCCTGGTCTCCACGCCCGAAGACCTCAACCGGTTCTGGAGCAAGGCCCCGCTGGGCGAGATGACGGCCCGGTCGGTGAAGGTCGGGCAGGAAGGCTGGCCCGAAGGCGCCCGCTACGGCTACGGCGTGGCCCGGATGAATTCGGGCTGCGGCTACGCCTACTTCGCCGCCGGGGACATGCCAGGAGCCGCGGTGTTCACCGGCCGGGACCGGGCCGGGCGCGCCGCCACCGTCTACGTCACCGGCGTGCCCGGCAACCGGCAGCACCTGATCGACGCCTTCACCTCTGCGATGTGCGACCGCTGAGTCCCAGGCGGCCTCGCAGACGCGCGTCACATTCCGCCGATGTCACAGCTTGCCGGGACTGTCTCGTCTCGTGGGTGTAATAGCCGACACGACAAGGAGTTCACGGTGGACGCCCGATTCGACTTCCTCGGCAACCCGGTCACGGCCAAGCTCATGAAACACCTCGCCTCGGCGGGCAAGGTCGTTGCGGAATCGACCCTGCCGGCCGCGACGCAGCAACTGGTGGCGCTGCGCGCCAGCCAGATCAACGGCTGCGCCGTCTGCACCGACATGCACACCAAGGACGCCGCGCACGCCGGGGAAACCTCGCTGCGCCTCAACCTCGTCGCGACCTGGCGGGAGGCCAAGGTCTTCACCGACGCCGAGCGGGCCGCCCTCGACCTGGCCGAACAGGGCACCCGCATCGCCGACGCCGCCGGCGGCGTCCCCGACGAGGTCTGGGCCGGCGCCGCCCAGCACTACGACGAGGACCAGCTCGCCGCCCTGGTGTCCCTCATCGCCCTCATCAACGCCGCCAACCGGATCAACGTCATCAACCGGCAGCCCGCCGGCGACTACCGGCCCGGCCAGTGGGGGTGAGCGGCGACGCGGGGACCCGGGTGCGGCGCCGCCACATGGACGCGGGCCGGCCCCGGTTCGAGGCCGACCGCGGGGAACGCGAACTGCTCGCCGGGCGATTCTTCGACGCCTTCAGGGAGGGCGACGTCGACGGGCTGCGAGAGCTCCTCGCCGCCGACGTTCAGCTGGTCGGCGACGGCGGCGGCAAGGCCCCGCAACTGGCCAGGGACATCGTCGGCGCCGAGGACGCGGCCCGGGTGCTCGCCGCGACCGGCGCGCCACTCGCCACGATCGGCGTGATGATGGAGCCGCACGAGGTCAACGGCCAGCCGGGCGCGATCTTCCGCGACCGGGACGGCAAGGTGCTCAACGCCGTGGCACTCGACATTTTCGGCGGGCGGATCCAGGCGACCCGCGCGGTGATCAACCCGGACAAACTCGGGCACGTGGGCCCGGTGGCGGACGCCTGGGCGCTCGCCCGCGAGGCGAGCCGGGCTCGCCGGCCCAGGAGCTGACCGCGCGGCAGACCCCCGCTCCCGCGCGCGTCAGCGGGGGTGGGGATGTTGCCCGGCAGAGAAAGCCGCCGCCGGCGCGGCGGATCCCGTGGCGGCTGAGACGAAGATGCCGATCTTGCGCCTACAGTCCTGCGGGCTGGTTACGGGGAGTCAGAGTACTGCAAGGGAATCCGGCGTTATCGGGGGTGATCACTGGTCAGCGAGCTGGGCTTCCCCCTGCCTCTGGACGGCAGGCGCTCCAGCGGGCTTGAGCCGGGTGGAACGGGCGGGCAGGAACCAGGCAAGGGCGGCGGCGACGACACAGATGCCGACGGAGATCCACAGCACCATGGTGTAGCCGCCCACCGCTGGTTGGCCGTTGCCGCTGACATGAGCGGCCAGGATAGTGGCGGTGAGCGCGCTGCCCATGGAGTAGCCGGTGAAGCGGACCACCTGATAGAAGCCTACGGCGCTACCTGTCTCCCGGGCAGGGACCGCCTGCACGATCAGACCGGGAATCGCGGCGAAGGTGATGCCCAACCCCACCCCCAGGACACCTGTCATGACAAAGGCCTGCCACAGGGCGCCATGGAAGACGGCGAAGAATCCGCAGCCCAGCGCGGCCACGAGGCAGCCCAGCGTCAGCACCGCCCGAATTCCCATGCGTGCCACCAAGGTCGGCAGGGTGCGGGAGGCGCTCAGCAGGAAGAAGGACAGGGGGATGAGGACAAGGCCGGCCACGACGGGCGATGCGGAGAATCCGAATCCGCCCGAGCGTGGGGATTGCACGAGCTCCGTCACCCCCGAAAGCACCAGGTACATCGCGGCACCAAGCACCATGGCGCAGGCGTCGCCGGAAAGCACGGATGGATGGCGCAGCAGACGCAGCTGAACCAACGGGTTCCCGGCGCGCAGCTGCTGCACGGCCCAAACCGCGAAGAGCACCACCCCGGCGACCAGTAGACCGATGATCGCCGGCGAGCCCCAACCCCACTCTGTCCCCTCTGCCACCGCCACCAATGCGGTGACCAGCGCCAGTGCGAGCAGTACGGTCCCGACCCAGTCGAGCCGGTCAGGGTCGCTACGCCCCGCGCTCGACGGTACGACTGCGGCGACGCAGATCAACGCGAAGCCGGACACGATCGCGCCGAACCAGTACGCGCCCGCCAATCCCCACGCGTCGGCGATCAACCCGCTGATCGGGTAACCGGCGCCGAGGCCGGCCGCCGACGATACCGACAACAGTGCGATCATCGGCGGCACCTTGGCCTGAGGCAGTTCGTGGCGAGCGGTGGCCATCGCCAGCGGCGCCAGCCCGAGCCCGACGCCTTGTAGTCCGCGGCCGACGACCAGCATCTCCAAGCCGCCGGCCAGCGCGGCCACGACACCGCCCGCCGTGACCACGGCCAAGCCGCCGAGCATCGTCGCTCGCCGTCGCGGGCCGTCGCCGAGCCGGCCCAGGAACGGGGAACTCATCGTGCCGACGAGCAGCGCCACCGTCAGCGACCACTGCGCCGTGCTCAGCGACTCATGAAAGTGGCGAGCAACAGTGGGGATGAGCGGAGCACCGAACGAGCTGATGATGCTGGCGACCAGTGTGGTCAGCACCAGCACCGGCCCGATCAGCGCGCTGTGACGCCTCCCGATCATCGCAGCGCCCCGATGGTCCGCCGCGTGCCGTTCAGCCGCTCGTCGAGAACCAAGCCCGCGCCGACCAGGCTCGCAAGATCGTTATATGGAAGATCGATCAACGCGTCGCGGAGAACCTGTGCGATGTGCTCGACGAACTCGGAGTAGTCGCCGACGACGTCGTCCGTGACCTGAACGCGGGACGGATGACAGTAGCGCGTGATGCCGGCTGCGGCGCCGTCGGGCCGGCCAATGATGGTCTGGGTCAGCACGTGACCGATGTCCATGACTCCTCCTTGCCAACTGCGTGTGACTTGCACGCAGTTAGCACTTTAGCTCATTGCGTGTGGTTTGCACGTATCATGAGCGGATGGCGGATACGGGATTGGCACGTGACCTGGAGCAGGCGCTGGGGCAGTTGCTGCTGCGGCGCAACCGGCGCGCGCTCTACAACGCGGCCCTCGACTCGGCGCCGACGGGTGTCGATCGTCAGACCTACCCCGTGCTGAGCGGGCTGGCTCGGCTTGGACCGCAATCGGCGGCGCGACTGGCCGACGAGGTCGGTATCGACCGATCCGGCGCAAGCCGCTATGCCGACCGACTCGAAGCCGCGGGCCTGCTCGAGCGCAGTCCCGACCCCAGCGACGGCCGGGCTACCCTGCTCGCATTGACGCCCGCGGGTCACGCCGCGGTCGCCGGGCTCCGCAACGCGCTGACCCGGCACCTCGCGGGCCTGATCGCGGACTGGCCCGATGGGCGGGCACAGGCGCTGATCGACGGTATCCGCCTGCTCATCGACCCGCCCTCGGACTGATTCCTTCGGCCGCCGGTGCCGGGCGGCGTTCTCCACGTGGAAGACGTGCCCGAAGGGGAGCTTGATTGCGCTGTGGCGCCTTCTCGGCCTAGTCGCACATCTCGCCCGGGCACAGCGACAACATCAACGTCTTCGGTGTCATCAACGTGGACGTCGAGGCGGAATTGGCCAAGCTCGACACCAGCGGCTGGCGGCCCTTGCGCCCCGCACAGCTGCGCGAGCCGGGACTGACGCCCTGAGCCCGCAGCCCGGACGGGCGGCGACGTGGCCCTCCAGACCGGTAGATGTCGGCCAGGCGGGGCTGGGCGGCGATGCCGAGGGCGAACTCGCCGCCTGGCCGGCGACGGCCGCGATCGAGGCGGGCAGCTGCTCGGCGATCACATGTGGCAGGGTGCGGATCACGAACAGCGGCGGCCGGCAGCGAGACTCAGCGCGGGTAGTGCGGCAAGGGCAACCGCACGTCGGCGATGCGGCCGGTGGCGCGCTTGGCGACCAGCGGTAGTGAGAGCAGGCTGGCCAAAGTGTCCTGCAGGTGCCGGCCGATGGAGGTCTTGGGGATGACCCAGCGGGTGGAGCGGCGCACCTTGTCCTGCTGAGCGGTGATGAAGGGCTGGAGGCGAGCCTGGTAGGCGGGGAACGCACGGGAATGGTCGCCGCCGGCGGCGTGCAGTTCTCCGGCCAGCACGTAGGCGGCGGCCATGCCGAAGGCCGAGCCCTGCCCGGAGACCAGAGAGGGGCAGGCGCCGGCGTCTCCGGCCAGGGCCACGCGGCCCTGGTGCCAGGCGGGCATGCGGGTCTGAGCGACCAGATCGAAGTACAGATCCTCGCTGTCGCTCATCGCGTCCAGGATCTTGGGGACCTGCCAGCCGGAGTCGGCGTAGGCGGCACGCACCAGATCCCGGTGGTGAGCGGTGTCGCCGGGCTGAAAACGCGGAGCGGGCGACGCGGCGAAGATCATGGAGAAGGCGGTCCGGCCGTCGTCCAGGCCGTAGCACCACGTCTGCCGGCCGGGTTCGAGGTAGCCGAGGTAGACGCCTTTGCTGCTGTCGGGGTAGTCCGGCACGATGAACGCGGCCACGCAATAGCCGAGGGAGCGGATGAACGGCTGCTCCTCGCCGAACACGAGCCGCCTGGTGTGCGAATGCAGCCCATCGCAACCGATCACCAGGTCGAAGCGTCGGCTGCCGGACCTCGCGAAGTCGACCTCGACGCCGTCGTGGTCCTGCCGCAGACCGAGGATCCGGTCGCCGAAGAGGGTCTCCACGCGGTCATCCAGCGCCTCGTAGAGCACCTTGGCCAGATCGCTGCGGGCGATCGTCATGTACCGGTCGCTGGAGGCGCCCAGGGTGCGGCGCATGTCGATGCAGTGCTTGACGCGGCCGTCCTGGCCGATCAGTTGCGTCTCATCGACGCGCACCGCGTGCCGGGACAGCTCGGGCAGCAGATCCATGCGCTGGGCGACGTCGTAGCCGGCGCCGGAGAAGTCCAGCAGGTAACCACCGGTGCGCAGAGCGGGCGCGCGTTCGACCAGGGTAGGGCGAAAGCCGTAGGCGGCCAGCCAGTAGGCCAGGGTCGGGCCGGCGACGCCGGCGCCGCAGATGAGGATGTCGCGGTTGTTCACGGGGTTGTCTCACTTTCTGGGTGGGGGTCGTGCATGATCGCGGCGTGCAGGAAGGCGACGACCTGGTCTCGCGTCCGATCGGTGACAGGCTCCGCACCGGTCAGCTGCTGGTGCAGCGCCAGGGCCGAAGGAGCCGACCAGCACATTTGCAGCGCCAGGACGGCGACCAGGCCGACGTCGAGATCCGGCCGGACGGTGCCCGCCCGGCGTGCGGCGGCCAGCACGGCGGTCAACCGGGCCAGGTCGTCGGTGTCGAAGCGGCCTGCGATCTTGGCGTAGGTTTCCCAGCCTTCGGCCTGCTCCCAGCACAGCATCCGAGCCGTCTGGGGATGCGCCAGCATGTGATCGACCAGCGCGCCCAGCACCGACCGCAGCAACGCCGACAGGTGCTCGCGGTCCGCCACAGCTGCCTCGAACTCGCCGACAGGTGGCAGGGCCCGGCTGCAGAGCTCGGCCACGTCGCGGTCCATGCGCTGCAGGACCTCGGTGTACAGACCGAGCTTGTCGCCGAAGTACCGGAAGATCAGAGCTTTGTTGCAGCCGGACCCCTCGGCGATCAGATCGATGCGGGCGCCGTCGAAGCCGTGCTCGGCGAACTCCTGTGCCGCCGCAGACACGATGGCCTGCCGCGTCGCTGCCGCGTCGCGGGGCCGTTTCGAGGTCGTCATGGTCTCTCCTGGAGATCGCAGCAATGAAACTAACTAGTTACTTGCATTGCTGGGATCTGTCAAGCCGACAAGTTTCATAGGTCGGTGCAAACCTTGGACGGGTGAAACGCACCCATGAAACGATCACGGAGGGCGCCACGACCAAAACGCGCATACATCCGCGACCGCACTCTGGAAGGCCGCGAGTCCGCACGCAAGAACGGCAAGGCCATCGGCGGCGCCGCCGTCACCGACCCGGCCATGCTGTCCATGGCTCTGCACCTGCGCGAGCAGGACTCCGCGAGATCGCCGCCCGCCTCGTCATCACCCAGGGCAGGAAGAAGGGTCGGCGCCCCCTCACCCGCCACCGCCTTGCGCATGCTGCGCGACCACGACGAACAGGACCGGCGAAGACAGTGCTACCGGGACCCCCAGTGGGACAGCGAGGGCTGGGCGTATTGTCATATTTTGTACCGATATGGGTGTTTCCGTGTGCTGGTGGCGGGCATGGTGGGACCGGCTGCCCAGAGGCGGCTGAAGGGGCCCGCGGGTAAGGAGCGTGCCATGAAGGACACGGGCAAGGTAGCGCTGGCGGTCGTCGCAGGTTACTACCTGGGCAGACGCCACAAGCTGCGGATGGCCATCGGCCTGGCGCTCGCCGGCGTCATGCGGAAGATCCGGCAGGACGACGGAGGGCTGCTGGCGCAGGGGGCCAAGGCCCTCGGCTCCTCACCGGAGCTCGCCGGCATGACGAACCGCCTCAAAGGCGAACTGCTGGAGGCCACCAAAGCCGCGGCCGTGGCGGCGGCGACCACCCAGATCGAAGCCCTCACCGCGAAGCTGCACGAGCAGAGCGACTCCCTCCGGCAACCCGAGACCGGAGAACGGGCCCAAGAGCCGGAACAGGACGAGGACGCCGAGCAGGAGCCCGCCGAGGACGACGAGCCCAGGGCCCGGGTGCCGAAACAGCGTTCGCAGAAGGTGCCCGTGGCGATGCGGACGCCGGGCACCGGCCGCAAGCGGCCGTCCATGTCGAGAGGGACGGGGAAGTGAGCTGCGATGACCCAGGCCACGAAGCTGGCGGGCAAGGCCGTCCGCCAAGGTCAGGAAGCCGTACAGGACACGCCCGCGGGTAAGGCGCTGCCTGAGCTGCCGACCGGAGAGCTGACCTCCGCCCTGCAGGACCTGGCCATGGCCCTGGCCGAACGGGCGATGGTGGCGGTGACCGGCAAGATCGAGGGCCTCAGCGGGCGGCTCGGCGACTTCGCCGGCGGCGACGGGCCGAACCTGCTGAGCGCGATCACCGGCTCGGACAAATCGGTCGGGGGCGCGGCCATCGCCGGCGCGGCGAAGGGGGCGCTCAAGAGCATCTTCGGCGGAAAGGGCAAGAGCAAAGGCGGCAAGAAACTCAAGGTCACCAACATCGTCGAGACGATCGACGTCGGAGCTTCGCGCCGGATCGTCTACAACCAGTGGACGGAGTTCCAGGACTTCCCCAGCTTCATGAAGAAGGTGGAGAACGTCGACCAGGAAGCCGACGAGAAGCTGAGGTGGCAGGCCCAGATCCTGTGGTCGCACCGTACGTGGAGCTCGACGATCCGGGAGCAGGTGCCCGACGAGCGGATCATCTGGCGCTCGCAGGGCGACAAGGGCTACGTCGACGGCGCCGTGAGCTTCCACGCCATCACGCCCGACTTCACCCGCGTCGTGGTGATCCTCGAATACCACCCGAAGGGACTCTTCGAGTACACCGGCAATCTCTGGCGCGCCCAGGGCAGGCGGGTACGGCTCGAACTCAAGCATTTCGCGCGGCACGTCATGACCCAGACGATGCAGAACCCGGAGGAGATGGAGCAGAGCGGCTGGCGCGGCGAGATCCACGAGGGCGAGGTCGTCAAGGACCACGAGACGGCCATGTCCGAGGAGAAGGAGGCCGCCGAGGCCGGCGAGGAAGAGGACGAGTTCGAGGAAGCCCAGGACGAAGAGCCCGAAGAGGAGCCTGAAGAAGAGCCGGAGGAAGAGCCCGAAGAGGAATCCGAGGAGGAGCCCGAAGAAGAGGAGGCCGGAGAAGAAGAAGCCGAGTACGAGGAGGAGCCTGAGGAGGAGCCTGAGGAAGAGGCTCCGCCGAAACGGTCCGCCAGGGCCGCCCGGCCGAGCCGGCGGGGCAGCTCGGAGGGGGAGCCGACCCGCTCGGCCCGCCGCAGGTCAACGGCCCGGCAGTGACGTACAGTGACCAATGTTCGGCAGGGCCTGGCTCAGGTGCGGCGGCGGTAGGCGAGCATGGCCAGCGGTGCGAACACCGCCAGGAACAGCACCCCTGACAGCAACGTCCACCACACCGCCGCCGCGGCAGGGCCGCCCGTTCTGCACCCGGAACCCCAGCGCGTACCCGAAACCGAGCAGCACCACCACCGCCACCAGATAGCGGATCACATCGCCCAGCACCGAGCCGGTGCGGTGCTGTGCCGCGGTGCCGGACACGCCGCCTCCTCCTGCCGCGTCCCGTGCCCGGTCAGGGTGAAGAACACCTCGTCCAGGCTGGACAGGCGCAGCGACAGCTCGGTCACGGCGATGCCGGCCGCGTCGAGCCTGCGCACGATCTCGGTGAACGCGGCGTCGCCCTCCACCGGAACGGTGACCACGTCCCGGCCGGGCGACTCGGCGGGCCGGCCGGCCACGGCGGCGATGATGGCCGCCGCCTCCCCCATCCGGGCCGCGTCCGCCGGCCGTACCAGGACGGTCTGGCCACCGACGATGTGCTTGAGCTCGCCCGCGGTGCCGTGCGCGATCACCTTGCCGTGGTCGACCACGGAGATGGCGTCGGCCAGCGCGTCCGCCTCATCCAGGTACTGGGTGGTCAGCAGCACGGTGCCGCCGTCGGTGACCAGGCGGCGGATGATGTTCCACACGTCCTCGCGCTTGGCCGGGTCCAGGCCGGTGGTCGGCTCGTCGAGGAAGATGACGTCCGGGCGGCCGACGAGGCTGGCGGCCAGGCTGGCGGCCAGGTCCAGGCGCCGCCGCATGCCGCCGGAGTAGGTGCCGGCGCGCCTCTCCCCCGCCTCAGCCAGCCCGAACTCCTCCAGCAGCCGGGCGGCCCTGGCCTTGGCGTCCGCGCCGCGCAGGTCGAGGAGCCGGCCGATGAGGACGAGGTTCTCCGCGCCGGTCAGGTCCTCGTCGACGGAGGCGTATTGGCCGGTCAGCCCGATGAGGCGGCGTACGCGGGCGGCGTGGCGGACCACGTCCAGGCCGCTGACGCCGGCGCGGCCGGCGTCGGGCCGCAGGAGTGTGGCCAGGATGCGGGGCGGCGGTGGTCTTGCCTGCGCCGTTGGGGCCCAGCACGCCCAGGATCGTGCCGGGCGGGGCCGACAAGGTGATGCCGTCCAGGGCGGTCGTCGCGCCGTAGCGCTTCACCAGGCCCTCGGCTTCGAATGCGTTCATGGGGGCGATGGTGCGGGGTGCGGCTGACCTCCCGCGCACAGATCGCTGTCAGCCCGGACCCCGTCCTGACAGGGCAAGGCACGAGCCGGGCGGCCAGCCCGGCACAGCCCAGGCAGTCAGCCCGGCGCGTGCCGGGCGGTCCAGCGCGTGCCGGGCGGTCAGCCGGACAGGGTACGGGCCAGGTCGGCGGCGGGGCCGGGCGGCAGAGCGCCGTGCAGGAGCTCGACCCGGTGCACCAGGCGCGGGAAGGCGAGCGCGACCCCGCGTACCGGCCCGGCGGGCTCCGGCAGGGACGTGGCCGGCAGCAGGGTGAGACCGTGGCCGGCGGCGACCAGGTTGACCACCGTGTGCACGTCGTCCCCCCGATAGTCCAGCCCCGCCCGGAACCCGTCGCCCACCAGGTCGCGCAGCCGTTCCAGCGGGCACAGCGGCGTCTGCAGCCAGCGCGCGTCCGCCAGGTCCGCAAGCCGCAGCGATGCCCGCCCGCCCAGCGGATGCCCCGCGGGCAGCGCCACCACCAGGGCCGACTCCGCCACCCCTGACGCCGTCATCGGGCCGGCCTCGGGCAGCCGCAGCGGGTCGCTGGGCGCGGCGATGCCGTCGGCCAGCCCCAGATCCGCCTCCCCCTCGGCGAGCATCGCGCCGAGGCGCGCATGATCGCCGACGCGCAGGGACACCTCCAGACGAGGCTGCTCGGCGCGCGCCCGCGCCAGCCGCGCGGCCAGCACCGGATTGACCGCCAGCGGGGTGGCCGCCAGACGCAGCCGGTGCCGGGGCGGCGCGGCGGCGCGCAGCACGTCGGCGCGGGCCGCCCGCAGCCGCAGCAGCAGCGGCCCGGCATGTTCGAGCAGCGGCGCGCCGGCCGGCGTCGGCTCGACCGGGCGGCGGCTCAGCAGCACCAGCCCGAGGTCGGCCTCCAGCGCCGCGATCTGCTGGGAGACCGCCGACTGGGTGTAGCCGAGCTCGGCCGCGGCGGCCGAGAAGGAGCCGTGGCGCGCCACGCTCACGAACGTCGTCAGCAAATGAGGATCCATCAGTGTTGCTTATAGCAGATGCAGTATTCATCGTTGGCGCTTAAGGGGTGGCCGCGGCCAGGATGAGAGTCATGCGAATCGCTCTTGTGGGGGACCGCTCCCCCGGTGTCCGCTCCCATGCCCGGATCCCGCTGCTCATCGAGGCGTTGCGGGAGCGCGAGGGGATCGCGCTCGATCCGTACTGGATCTCCACGACCGATGTGTCCAGTGTGGAGGGGTTCGACGGCATCTGGATCCTGCCCGGCAGCCCGTACCGGGACGAGGCGGGCGCCGTCGAGGCCGCCCGCGTGGCCCGCGAGGAGGACATTCCGTTCCTGGGCACGTGCGGCGGGTTCCAGCACATGCTGCTGGAGTACGCCCGGCACGTGTGCGGGCTGGACGTGGCGCACGCCGAGAACGACCCGGGCGCGCGCGACTTCCTGCTCACCCCGCTGGTGTGCTCGCTGGCCGGGCACGAAGGCCGCGTACGGCTGACGCCCGGCTCCCGCATCGAGCAGATCATGGGCGCGCCGACCACCATGGAGGCCTACATCTGCTCCTACGGGCTCAACGAGTCCTACAAGCAGACACTGACCGGGCACGGGCTGGTGTTCTCCGGGCACGCCGACGACGGGGCGGTGCGGGTGGCCGAGCTGCCCGGCCACCCGTTCTTCCTGGCCACGATGTTCCAGCCGGAGCTGGCCGGCGACGGGAGCCGGCCGCACCCGGTGATCTCGGCGTTCGCGGCCGCGGTGGCCGCACGGCAGGCGGTGGCCGGCCGCTGAGACGGCCCGGCACGGCAGGCCGCTGAGACCGGCCCCCGATCAGCCGGACGCCTGGAGGGCGGGACGGAGCTCGGCCCAGGCCCACGCCCCGAGCGTGGTGTCGGTCGTGGTCACCGGGGTGCGCGGCTGCTCGGGAACGAATCCCTCACGCAGCCCGGTCGACATGCGCACGATGGCCTCGACCTGCGCCGGGGACAGGCCGGCGCCGGCCAGCGTGGCGCGCATGGCGTCGTCGTCCACGCGGCGGGCGCTGACCGTGCGGCCCAGCACGTCGCCGACCACGGCCACGGCCTGCTCCCAGGACAGGTCCTGCGGCCCGTGCACCCCCTGCACCCGGCGTCCCGGGCGGCCGGCGTGCAGCAACAGGGACGCGCCCACCGCGGCGATGTCGGCCGGCGCGACCCAGGAGAACGGCCGGCCGGTGGGCAGCAGCACGTCCACGGTGCCCGCGCGGATGCCGTCGAGCTCGTACAGCAGATTGCTGAAGAAGTAGCCGCACCGCAGGTGGGTGACGGCGAGGCCGGCCTCGCCTGCGATCGTGCGGTCAAGCGTCTGCTCGACGCGGGCCAGCCCGTCGATCTCACCGGCGCCCTCGCGCAGCTCCGCGCCCACACTGCTCTGCAGGACGGTGTGCGGGACGCGGTTCGCGGCGACCGCCGCCGCGACGGCCTCGCCGACCTCGGCGTACGCCTCGACCGGGTCGCCGCTCTCGCCCGGCGGCACGACCAGGTACAGCGCGTCGATGCCGCGGGTCGCCTCGGTGACGGCCGCGGCGTCGCGCAGATCGGTCTCGCGGGCGTCGACGAGGTCGCCCCAGCTCGCGCGGGCGCGATCGGGGTGGCGGCTCAGCAGCCTCGGGCGCAGACCGGCGCGGACCAGGTGCCCGGTCAGGAAGCGGCCGACGTTGCCGGACGGTGCGGTGATGGCGATCTCCATGACTTCGACCGTACGGGAGTGCCGGTGACCAACGTGGCATCAGCCGCCAAGAGGCTCTGATCTGGGGCGCGGGCCGTCAGCGGGTGGTGTGCTCGGCGTGGCGCAGGGTGCGCAGGCCGGGGAGCGGGACGGCGGCCAGGCGGGCGCCGGTGGCCGGGTCCAGGCGCAGCACCTGCTCCCCCGCCCCGGCCAGCAGCTCCCCCTCCAGGAACGCCAGCCCCCGCGCCTGGCCCGGCAGGGTCCACGTGGCGCGCAGCGCGAGGGTGCCGGCGTCGGCCGCCGTCAGCCGCGTACCCGCCGCCAGGTAGAGGCCGCCTCCACCGGCCACCGCGTACGCCTCGCCCGCGCGTGCCTGCCCTTGGTCCGCCTGCCCCGCGTATGCCTCATCTGTGTGTGCCTCACCCGTACGCGCCTCGCCCGCGCGTGCCTCGCCTGTCAGCTTGCCGAGCAGTGCGGAGCGTTCGATCGTCAGCGTCTCGGTGGAGGCCACGACCGCACGGCCGGTGGAGGCGTCGAACACGTACAGCCGCCCGTCCGCCAGCGCCAGCGTGTGCGACGCGGCCGGGCCCAGCCCGAACGGGGCGGGCAGGTCCAGGCAGTACGCCCAGCGCTGCTCCAGATGCAGGACGTGCACGAACGCGTGCACCCCAGGGCTGAGGTCGTGCCCGGCGGCCAGGTCCCGGGTGTGCAGGTGGGCGTCCTGGTGGGTGTAGAGCGTGTAGAGGATGTTCTGGCCGGGATCGAGGACCGCCTGGCGGCCCTGGCCGCGCATCTCCTCCTCCTGCCCGGGCGGGATCTGCTGCTTGTCGCGCGTCTGCAGCGCGCCCATCGTGCCGCGAACCAGGTCGTACATGCGTACCCGGTAGTGGTCGGGGGCGGCCGGTGGCAGGCGGTCCAGGACGTACATGGTCTGGCCGTCGGCGGAGAACGCCTCGGGCTCGATGTTGCCGTCCAGGTCGAGGGTGCGCCGGCCGCCGCCGGCGGTGGCCACGACGATGGTGGTGCGCCTGCGCGGGCCCGGCGGCGGGCCGAGCGCGGCCAGCTCGGTCGAGACGGCCTTGATCACCGGATCGCCGGTTTCCGGTACGCGGGCGCGCACGTCGTCGACGAGGGCGCCGTCGCTCGCCTGGAACGTGCGCAGATGTCCGTCGTCAAGCTGGTACAGCCTGGCCCAGCGCGCTTCGGCGACCGCGCCGGGGTAGGCGGCGCGGACCCGGCCGGTGGCGAGGTCGGCGACGGCCAGCCCGGCCGCCGTCTCGGCGAACAACCGTCCAGGACGGGGTACGGGCCCAGCCGACGGCCCGGTCGCGGGGGCACGCTGTTCGGTCGCGGCGCAGGCCGACAGGACGGCCGCGGCGCCCGCCAGGGTGAGCGCCCGGCGTCTGGTGTAGGGGAGCATGTCCTGCCTACACCGGCGGTGCCGCGCAGGTTCCCGCGCCGGCCCCGGTGCGCCCTCACCTCGGCGGCAGGAGCTTCGCCAGTTTGCGCAACGAGTGGCGTACCAGGGCCATGGAGGCCGGTCGCACCAGCGGCCACAACGCCCGCCCCAGCGGCCCGAACGGCAGGTGCAGCCGCTCGGCCCAGATGACGCGGCTGCCGCCGTGCTCGGGGCGTACCCGGATGGCGCCGAGGCCGCGCACCAGGCGGCCGGTGTGGGTGACGCGCACCAGGGCGGGCGGCTCCCAATGGGTGATCGTCATCGTGTCCAGGAAACCGAGCGGCCACACACCGGTGTACGCCTCCACGGCGTCGGGCCCCACCTGGCAGGCGCTCGTCATGAACATCCACTCCTCGTGCCTGGGCCAGTCCGTGATCAGCGCGAACACCTGCTCAGGCGGGGCGGGCACGTGAACGGCGGCGGCCGCGTAGACGGGTCTCATCCGGGTCCCCCGATCGGCTGGGTCCATCTCTTGTCGGTACCCGTTCGCGGCGGGAATCGTCGGGCCCGCTGGCTATCCTCGGGATTCATGAAGTACCTGCTCATGATCGGGCTGGACGAGTCCGACATACCCGAGGAGATCGCCCAGCACGGGTGTGGCGGCTGGAGCGCGGAGATGACCCGGCGCGGCGTGATCAAGGGTGGGGCCGGGTTACGGCCGGCCACGGAGGCGACCACCGTGCGGGTGCGCGGCGGCGACGTGCTGCGCCGGCTGGGCCGCCACGAGGAGGCGGCCGGCGCGTACCGGCAGGCCCTGGAGTTGGCCGCCGCTATCTGGCGCGCCGGCCGGCGGCGGTGTCCCGCTGACCATGAGCCCGACGGACATCACCCCGATCCGCCGGTGCGCACGACAACGAACAACCCCCGCGCACGGGTGCCATCCGGCATGCGCCAGGCGCCGGCGACGTGGCCGGTCGCTTCTGCTGCGCTGTCCGGGGCGGGGCGCAGGACCCGGTGCACGCGCAGGCTCATACCTCGCGGTGCGGTCAGCTCAGTGCCCTCGCGGTCGTCGGTGGCGGCCCTGAAGTCCGTGGGGACGAAACCGTCACCGACGTAGGAACGGGTGACCTCCCGGTCGGGCGTGTCGCTGGTGCTCTGGGCCTGGGCCTGGACCCGGCCCTCAATTAGGGCCAGCAACTGGGCGACCAGCACCGGGTCGTGGCAGCCGTCGTAGGCCCAGCGCCGCCCCAGGACCCCGTGCTCCATGGTGCCGACGAGGGCGTGCTCCGCCCCGTCGAGCGGGGCACCGCGATAGGTGAGCGGCACCAGATAGCTGACCGGGTGAGCGCCGGAGCCGTCGGTGACCACCATGAACTCGATCCCGACCGCACCCTGCGGGTCGTCCAGCCGGAAGCCGCCGGCTTTGGCCAACTCCGGTTCGCCGCCGGCGTACCACGGCCGGGAGGGCAGCCAGGAGGCGAGCAGCTCCAGCTTGGTCGGTTTGAGGACGGTGTGGTGGATGACGGCCATGCCGAGGCTTCTCTTCCGTTGAGCGGGTACGACCTCCGCATCCTCCCACCTGCCGGCCGGCCCGCCGGAGGGGCGGCGAAGCTCCTTTGCGCGCCGTACTCGCGGGCGAGCCCCACTCGCCCGCGATGCGCAGCGGGTAGCCGTACCCGAGGCCATTCGCTCTCCGGCAGCCGGTGAACATCACGGTGCTGCCCGGCCGGAGGGTGATCGCCATAGGTGCTCCTTGACATCGGAGGAGTGTCAGGCGTCCTGGAGGACGGTGCCGCCGATGGGAGCGGCCGCGCGCCGCGTGCGGGCGAACCCCCAGCCGACCAGGGCCGCCGCGACGACGGTGAGGGTGAGGCCCGCGATGGTGGCGGCCTGGTGGAACTCGCCGGTCTGCCGCGGGCTCCAGTGGGAGGTGGCGATGTCGCCGGTGAACAGGACGGCGAGGATGGTGCCGGTGACGGCGAAGCCGGTGCCGGAGGCGACCTCGGTGGCGGTGTCGACGAGCGCGGTGCCGATGGTGGTCCGGTTCGCGGGCAGGCCGCGGACCACGTTGAGCCCGGCGACGACGCCGACCACGCGCATCCCGGCCGCCACGAGGACGAGGGCGATCGCGACCCACAGGTAGCCGAACCGGCCGAGCAGGGCGTAGACGGCGAGGCCGGACACGACCGCTGCCGTGCTGATCCATGCGGCCCGGTCCAGGCCGACGCGCTGCACGAACGGGTTGACGAACGCGCTGCCCGCGATGAGGACGACGACCTGCGGCAGCAACCCGACGGCGGCCAGCGCGGGCGGCCAGCCCCAGTCGAGCTGCAGCTGCAGCGTCACCAGGTAACCGAGGCCGGCGGTCGCCAGCCCGGCGGCGGCCTTGTAGGCCAGGCCGCTGGAGACCAGGGGGAGGGCGAGGAGCTTCAGATCGAGCAGCGGATAGCGGGCCAGGCGCTCGCGCAGGACGAAGCCGATCGCCGTCACCACGGCCGCGGCACTGACCGACCAGGGCGCCCAGGAGCCGGCGCCCTGGTCGGCGAACAGCGTCGGCGCGAGGAGCGCGAGCACGATCGTCGCCGTGCCCAGCAGCATCCCGGGGACGTCGAGGGGGTCGCGGTGCAGGCCGGCCGGGTCGTCGGCGGCGATGCCGGACCGCACGCCGAGGAACGCGAGCACGGCGATCGGCACGTTCACCAGCAACAGGACCTGCCAGGGCGCGATCGCCAGCACCAGGCCGCCCACCGTCGGGCCGATCGCGAGCCCGACCAGGCCGACGGTCGAGACGAGGGTCAGCGCGCGCATGCGCAGGCCGTCCTCGCCGAACAGCCGGAACGTCAGCGCCATCGATCCCGGGGTCGTCATCGCCGCGGCGACCCCCATCGCCGCCCGGACGGCGATCAGCTGCCCGGCGGTGGTGACCACGGCGGTCGCCAGGCTCGCCACGCCGAGCAGGACCAGCCCGATCAGCATGATCCGCCGTCGGCCGAACCGGTCGGCGATCGCGCCGAACGCCAGCATCAACCCGCCGAACACGACCGCATAGGCGCCCGTCACCCACTGCAACGCCGTCGTCGAGGCGTGCAGCTCGCGTCCGATCACGGGCAGCGCGACGTTCAGGATCGAGTTGTCCAGCATCTCGAAGAGGAACACCGCCGACAGCCCCGCCAGCGCGACCCACGCCTCCCGCAGCGACCGGGAAGCAGGAGCCGCGGCCGGCCTATTCATGGAGGGCACCCTTCACACCGTGCTCTGAGCGCCACGGGGCGCGGTGACGCGGCCCGCTGGGGCCCGATCCGGCGACAATGATGGTTGTCTGTTCGAAGAACACACCACTAGGCTATGCGACTAAGTTAAGTGACACAAGTTAGTGAGGTCGGAATGCCCAGGACCGCAGCACGAGGCGGGCCGCAGACGCGCGCGAAGATCTCGGAGGTCGCGACCCGGCTGTTCCTCGAGCGCGGGTTCGACACGGTCACCGTCACCGAGGTCGCGCGGGAGGCCGGGGTCTCGGCCGTGACGGTCTTCAAGCACTTCCCGCGCAAGGAGGACCTCCTCCTGGACCGCGAGATCGACGCCGCCGAGCTCCTGCGCTCAGCGGTACGCGACCGCGCCCCGGACGCCGGAGTGCTCCAGTCCCTGCGCGAGACGACGTTCCGTCTCCTGCGGGAGCGGCACGCCCTGTCCGGCCTCAAGGACGGGTCCGCCCCCTTCTTCCGTACCGTCGCGGCCTCGCCCGCCCTGGTCGCCCGCGCCAGGGAGATCGCCTCCGACCTCCAGCGAACCCTCGCCGGCGAGCTCGACCACGACCCGGCCTTCGACGGCGACGCCCCGCTGCTCGCCGCCTTCTTCATCGCCGGCTACACCACCGTGCTGGTGGAGACCGCCCGGCGCCTGATCGCCGGAGAGCCGGCCGACACCATCGCGGCCGACCACCGCGCCCGCCTGGAGCGCCTGTTCGACGCCCTCGGCGGCGGCGTCGCACCCCGGGGGTGACGGGCAGGCCGTCACCCCAGCTTGAGCAGCAGGTCGGTCAGCTCGGCCGGCATCGTGATCATGCAGTCGTGACCGGTCGCCAGCTCCCACACCTGAGCCGGGCTCCCGTTCGGCTGGACCGCCGGGACGGGCCGATGGGTCACGCCCTCAGGCGTACCCGCCGTGCAGTGAATGTGCGTCTGCGGGATCGCCCTGAGAGCCGGGTTGCCCATCCGTACCGGCTGCTGAAGACACCGCACCGGCTGATCCGACAACATCGAACGCAGCCAGGCCACGTCGCCGGGATCGGTGACCCCGAACAGGCCCGCCGGCGGCGGCAGCTCCGGCAGCGGCGGGACCCGCCAGCCGCTCTCCGACTGCAAGGCGAGGTCGATCAACGTCTGGCACACGGGCAGCACATCGACCGCGCTCTCCCCGTCCTGCGGCACCATCGCGTCGAGATAGACCAGCTGCGCGACCCGATCCGGAACCTGGTCGGCCACGGACGAGATGACCAGCCCGGCGTAGCTGTGCCCCACGAGCACCACCTCGGCGAGGTCGTTCTCCTTGATCGCCCGGACGATGTCCGCGACGTGCGTGTCCAGCCCCACCTCGGGACCGGCCAGATGCGCCGTGTCGCCGTAACCGGTCAACGTCGGCGCGACCACCTCATGTCCGGCCGCCTCCAGCAACGGGACCACCCGCTCCCAGCACTGCCCGCTGTGCCAGGCACCGTGCACCAGCAGATATGTCGCCATGGTTTCGCTCCTTGGGGAAATCGCGGAAGATGAGGACCATCGGCCCGCCGACCAGGCTCTCGATCCAGCTCCGGCTCAGCCAGGGCTCCCGCGATCCTGGGGGTGACAGGACCAGGCAGGCAGAAGGGTGCCCGGATTACAGTGGCAACATGAGGGACCAATCCAACCTTTTGGGCGATTTCGTACGGGCCCGCCGTGAACTCGTCACCCCCGAGCAGCTCGGCATCCCCGCCACAGGGGTACGGCGCGTGCCGGGCCTGCGCAGGGAGGAGGTCGCGATGCTCGCCGGCATCAGCGCCGACTACTACCTGCGCCTCGAACAGGGCCGCGACCGCAACCCCTCCGCCCAGGTCCTCGAATCGCTCGCCCGCGTGTTGCAACTCGACGACGACGCGACGGCCTACCTGCTCCGTCTCGGGGCCGGCAGACCCCGCCGGCCCCGGCGCCGTCCCCGCAAGGAGAGCGTCCCCACGGGCGTCGCCCAGCTCGTCGCCACGCTGCCGCTGCCCGCGTACGTCGAGGGCCGCTACTTCGACGTCCTGGCCGCGAACGCCCTGGCGACCGCCCTGTCACCGCGCCTGGTGGCGGGCGCCAACCGGCTGCGGGACCTGTTCCTCGACCCCGCCGAGCAGGCACTCAACCCCGGGTGGGACAACGCCGCCGCGGGCATGGTCGCCGGCTTCCGCGAGTCCGTCGGCACCGACACCGACGACCCCCGCTACATCGAGCTCGTCGGCGAGCTCTGCCTCGCCAGCCCGCTCTTCAGCCGCCTCTGGGCCCGCCACGACGTCATCACGTGCGAAGGCGCCCCCAAGCACCTCGACCACCCGCAGCTCGGCCGCCTCCAGCTCAACCGGGAGCGGCTCGGCGTCGGTGGCACGGCCGGCCAGACCCTCGTCGTCTACCACCCGGACCCCGGCACCGGCGACGCCGACAAACTAACCCTCCTCGCCTCCGCCACCCAGACGCCGGCCGCGCGCCCGGCACCGGCCCCCAGGGCGGCGGCTCAGTAGGAGGTCGGCCCGGTCATGGGGACTTGGCCGGATGAGGCCAGGAGGCTGCTTACCGGCGGTCTCCTTTCGGTGCTGGAGGGACGCAGGCGTCAGATGTGCCGCCGATGAATGAGTCGGCTTGAGGACGCGGGCGCATGCGATCTCGGACGTGGAGTTTCGCACCAGGTCAGAAAAGTGATGTGAAGGGGCTCGCCATGGCCGGGGGCAGGAGCGGGGAGGTATGAGATGGTCCGCAATTGAATGGGGATGTTCGTTCGGTTGTTTCGGCCTGGCCTGACAGATTGTGCTCATTGTCTGTAGTGGAATGGTTCCATAGCGTCATCGGCGTGGGTCCTCAAGGGCCCGGCCAGGAGGCGCACGATGGGGTTCGTACGGGCCAAGACCACAGGGTTCAACGCGATCCTTCCAACGCGGGACGATCCGTGGAAGGCGCTGGTTCTGCGGGGCGACCAGGCCGCGTTCATCAACCAAGGAGGGCTGCTGTCGGAGGGGCCGCTGCTCCAGTCCTACGGCGGGCAGCTTGCCGGAATCCCCGAGCCGTTCGCCAGCTGCAGCGACGCGGCGTTCGAGGTCCGGGTGACCGCTTACCCCCGGCGGGCGATCTTCGTCGCCGGAGACCTGTGCCTGGACTGGGTGTGGGGCGTCGGCGCCAAATATCAGGGGCCGATCAGCAGCCACCCGGAGTTCGGCCGCCACATCCCGCCCGCCTACCTCAGCGACATCGACACCGTCATGGGGCTGCCGAACGTCCCGTACCGGACCATGCTGTTCAAGGGGGACCGGTGCGCGATCATCGAGTGGGGGGACAAGGGCCGGGGCTGCTACTACGAAGGACCCCTGACAGGGCTGAACGAACAGGGATGGAAGAAGCTGCCCGCGGACATGAAAGGCGGCTTCGACCATGCCGCGCTGCTCCAGGCGCCGAACGTCTACTACCAGACCTTGCTGGTCAAGGGTGACCGGGCGCTGTTCCTCGACTGGGGCACCGGTCCCAAGGTCGTCGGCAGCTACGCCGAGGTGGCGGCCGGGCTCGGCGCCCTGCCCGCCGACTACCGAAAGCCCCGGTTGCCGGCCGCCGGGCGGTTCTCCGGCATCGCCGACGATGTGCGTCTCGATCTGCGCGTCGATCTGGAGGGCACGCTGCCGGTGGTGTCCGGCGACCTGTTCACCGTCTCCGACGGGAGTTACTACAACTCCTTCGTCCTGGACGCCGACCAGGCCGTCACCCTGCCCGCGACCGTCACCGGCATCGCGAAGTACGCCGTCACCACCGGCAGGACGCTGGTCTCGGTCGAGGTGGACACGCTCGCTCCCGGCGGCACCGCCACCCTCACCCGCAGCGCGCCCGACGGTACGAACCTCACCACCTTCACCTGCTCCTACGTCTCCCGGTTCCTGCGGACCATCGACTTCGAGATCGACTACGTAGCGGGCACCGAGCCGGTCACCCAGTACGCCACCACCGACCACCCGCGCCCGCCCGGACTGGCCAAGCGGATCATGACGGCCCAGGCGGCGTTCGCCGACGCCGGCGTCGAACTGCGCACCGCGGGCATCCCCAACGAGGTGTCCCTGGAGGGGGCAGGCGCGAACCTGCAGTGGTCGGACGCCGAGCTGCACGCCGCGATGGTCAGCCAGTTCAGCCTCCACCGCGACACCCAGCAGTGGAAGCTGTGGGGCTTCATCGCCAACCGCTACGGCGAGGCCGACGAGGTCTCCACCACAGACGGCATCATGTTCGACTACCTCGGGGAAAGCTTCCAGCGCCAGGGCCTGGCCATCTTCTACGACACCGCGAAAAGGTTCGGGTACACCGGCAAGCGCGAGGGCCTGTTCAGCTGGACCCACGAGATCGGCCACGCCCTCAATCTGCTCCACTCCTGGCAGAAGGACCCCCCGGAGCTGCTCGGCCCGCTGGAGGGCCACGGCGACCTGTCGTTCATGAACTACGCCGACGAGTACTGGGGCGGGCCGGACGGTCAGGACGGAGACCGCGAAGCCGCCTTCTACAACGCGTTCACCTGGACGTTCACCGCCGCCGAGCTGCGGCACATCCGCCACGGCTTCTACCGGCACATCGTCATGGGCGGCGACGCCTGGTCGACCAACTCCGCCCACAAAGGCGCCCTTGCCCAGAACACGCCGGCACCCAGCGAGTCCGGGCTGCGCCTGGAGGTGTCGAGCAAGGACGTCTTCTCCCACGGCGAACCCGTCACCGCCGAGATCAAACTGTCCCTGGACGGCAGCACGCCGACGGCGCAGGCCACCGCCGGCCTCAAGCCGGGCGGCGACCGTCTCGTCCTCCTGGTCACCGACCCGGCCGGCCACACCGGCCCCTTCACCCCCGTCGCCCGCGCCTGCGGCGCCTCTCGGCGCGTCACCCTCGACGCCGGCACTCCCGCGCTCTACCACAGCGCCTACATCGGCTTCGGCGCCGGCGGCTTCACCTTCGACCAGCCCGGCACCTACACGCTTCAGGCCCGCTACCACGCCCCCGACGGCTCCACCGTCACCTCCCCCGACCACGTCGTCCAGATCAGCCCACCGGCCGACGAGAACGACAAGGCCGCCGGAGACCTGCTGATGGGCGACCAGCAGGGCATGCTCCTGGCCCTGCTCGGCTCCGACGCACCCCAGCTGTCCGACGGGAACGCCGCCCTCGACCGGCTCATCGCCGACCACCCCGACCACCCGCTGGCCGTGTACGCGCTGATGGCCAAGGGCACCAACGCCGGACGCCACTTCCTCACCCTCACCGAGAACGGCGTCGAAGTCCGCACCGCCGACACTGACACCAGCATCGAGCAGCTCGGCACCGTCGTGGAGACCACCCTCGACCCCACCATCGACGCCGGAGTCGACAACATCACCCTGAACGAGACCATGCGCCGCCTGGCCCGCGCCCACGCCCGCGCCGGCGACCTCAAGCAAGCCGACGTCGTCCTGGACCAGCTCGTGGACACCTTCCGCGACAAGGACGTCCCCCCGCCGGTCCTGGCCACCATCGTCGAACAAGCCGAGACCATCCGCGCCCAGCTCCACCCGCAGGCCGCTCCTCCCCAGTGAGGGCGGCTGATTGTGTCCGCGGGTGAAGTCGTGGCCGGCCGGGGCAGCATCCGGCCGGCCACGGCGGCTCAGTAGCGTACGCCGGCGTTCTTGAGGCCGGACCGGATCGCATCGATCAGCATGCGCACGAGCTGATCCCCGCCGACCTGCCACTTCTCCTCCGCCGCTGAGCTCCAATCCCGCGATCCCGTGCGCGCTCGACATCAGCAGAGCGCCATAGCGCCGCGCATCGGGCGGCATCGAGCCGGTGATCCTCGACGTCACGCGACCCGAGCACGTCCGGGCCCTCGTCGAACGCATCGACTCCGACCCGCACCGGCGCCCGCTCCGCGCCCTCGTCAACAACGCCGGCATCTCAGTCAACGCACCCGCCGAAGCCCTCCCCCTGGACGAGTGGCGGCGGCTGTTCGACGTCAACCTGTTCGGGCACATCGCCGTCACCCAGGCACTGCTGCCGTTCCTCCATCAGAGCCACGGCAGGATCGTGAACATCAGCTCGGTCGGCGGCAAGGTCGCGCTGCCCACCTACGGCGCCTACGCGGGTGCGACGTTCGCTCTCGAGGCGGTCAGCGACTCGCTCCGCCGCGAACTCGCCCCGCACGGGGTGCAGGTCGTCGTCGTCGAGCCCGGCGCCGTGCGGACCGAGATGGCCGACCGCGGCGCCGCCACCGCCAACGATCTCGCCGGGCGGATGAGCCCCGAACACCAGCAGCGGTACGGCGGGCTCGTCAAAGCCATCGTCGCCCACTCGCTGGCGTTCACCCGGACCGGCTTGCCGGCGGACAAGGCCGGAGCCATCGTCGCCGAGGCCGCCACCGCGCGGCGACCGCGTACGCGCTACACCATCGGCCGCGACGCGGCCCTCCTGACGCGCCTCGCGCGCATCCTGCCCGATCGGATGCTCGACCGGATCGTGGCGGCGAGCCTGCGAACGTACGTGCCCGAAGAAGGCGCGCCGGTACGGCTCACCGGCCGCCCGTGAACCAGCTTGATCAGGAGCTTGCCGGCGACGGTCTTGGCGGGCCTGTCAGGCCTTCTTGTAGGTCAGGTTCAGCACACCGGTGCTGAAGGTGACGGAGTGGGTGAGGGCGAGCGGGATCTGACCGGCGCCCTCCTCGAACAGGCGCTTGCCCGTGCCGATCACGATGGGGTGGACGAGCAGGTTGAGCTCGTCGAGCAGGCCGTCGCGCAGCAGGGCGACGACGAGGGTGGGGCTGCCGGTGATGCCGATGTTCGCGCCCGGGAGCTGCTTGAGCCGGGTCAGCTCGGCGTTGACGTCGCCGCTGATGACCGTCGTGTTCGCCCAGGTGGGCGACGTCAGGGTGGTCGAGACGACGTATTTGGGGGTGTCGTTCATGACCTTGGCGATCGGGTCGGCGTCCGGGTCCTGCTGCGGCCAGTGGGCGGCGAAGGCGTCGTAGGTGTGCCGGCCCAGCAGCATGACGTCGGCGGCGGCCATCTGCGCGCCGACCGCCTGGCCCATCTCGTCGTCGAAATAGGGGAAGTGCCAGGTCTCCGGGGCTTCGACGACGCCGTCGAGCGAGATGAACAGCCCTGCGGTGATCTTCCTCATGATGGTTCCGCTCCTTGTTTTCGGGTTGCCCCCAATCTCGCACCGACAAATAGAATTGTCAAGACGATTCGGATTGTCGGGCAGCTCTTCAGGGTGAAGCCACCCGGCGCGGCCGTCACCCTGGACCTCCTACCGGCCGGCGGCGGCGTAGCGGCGGGCCAGAAGCGCGAAGGCGTCCTTGAGCTCCGGCGGGCCGACGACCTCTATGTCGGCGTCGAACCTGCCGATGCCGGCGGCCAGCCCGGCCCATGACCACGAGCCCAGGACGAGCCGGCAGCGGTCCGGGCCGAGCTCCTCGACGACCCCGTCGCGGATGTGGCCGGAGACGACCGCGGCCGGCAGGTCAAGGATCACCTCACCACGGCAAGGCCAGTCCCCGGAGCCGTCGGAGCCCCGGAACCGGGCGGTCACGAAGGCCTCCACCGTGCCACCGGGCAGCTCACGCGGGGTGAATCGGGGCCCCGTCGGAGTGCGCGGGGTGATCCGGTCGGCGCGGAACGTACGCCAGTCCTCCCGATCGAGATCCCAGGCGACGAGATACCAGCGCCCGCCCCAGGTGACGAGGTGATGGGGCTGCACCCGCCGCGGCGGCCCGCCCGGCTCGTCCGCCCCCGCCGGGAAGGCGCGGGCGTAGTCGAAGCGCAGCTCCTCGCGGGCCTGGACGGCAGCGCTGAGCGCCATGAGCACCCCGCTGCCGACCTGGGGATCCGGCCGCGCCGCGGGCCGCTCGACGGCGGTGACCTGGAGGGTGTCGATCCGGTTGCGCAGCCGCGCGGGCATGACCTGCCGGATGGTGTTCAGGGCACGCGCAGCGCCCTCCTCGATGCCGGCGCCCGCCGTGGTGGCGATCTGCAGCGCGATGGCCAGGGCCACGGCCTGCTCGTCGTCGAACAGCAACGGCGGCAGCTCCGTGCCCGCGTCCAGCCGGTAGCCGCCGTCGGGCCCCTTGAAGGCCGCGATGGGATAGCCGAGCTCGCGCAGGCGATCGACATCACGGCGCACGGTGCGCGCGCTCACGTCCAGCCGCTCGGCCAGCAGCGCCCCCGGCCAGTCACGGCGCGCCTGGAGCAGCGAAAGCAACGACAGCAGCCGCGCAGAAGTCTTCTGCATGACTCCCATCCTGCCCCGAGTAGCGGACACAACCTGACCGCTAACCCTGCGAATGTGGTCAGCGAGCACGACCAGACGAGATGCATAAGGAGCCACCATGTCCGTTGACACCGTGACCCACCTGAACTTCCGCGGTGCGGCCCGCGCGGCGCTCACGTTCTACCAGTCCGTGTTCGGCGGGGACGTGGTCATGGTCACGTACAAGGACGCCGGAAACGTCCAGGAGCCGGCCGAGGCCGACCAGGTGATGTGGGGCCAGGTGGCCGCCGCGAGCGGGTTCCGCGTGATGGCCTACGACGTCCCCGCCCACCTGCCGTGGAACCAGGGCGAGAACGCGTTCTTCGTCTCGCTCCGGGGCGAGGCGGCCGAGGAGGTCAGCGCGTACTGGGAGAAGCTCTCCAGCGGCGCGACCGTGCTGCAGCCGCTGGGGCCCGCGCAGTGGGCGCCGCTCTACGGGATGCTGAAGGACCGGTTCGGCGTCACCTGGGTCGTGGACGTCGTCAGCGAGTACAACGCGTCCTGACCACCAGCGCCCGGGCAGCGGACCGCCCGCCGCCCGGGCGGCGCTCCGACGACGACGAAGGACACAGCAGTGAAGATGCGCACACTGGGCCGGACCGGAATCCAGGTCAGCCCCTACTGCCTGGGCACCATGATGTTCGGCCAGGCAGGCAACCCCGACCAAGACGACTGCGTCCGGATCATCCACCGGGCACTGGACGCGGGGATCAACGTCGTCGACACCGCCGACGTGTACGGACCGCGCGGGCAGTCCGAGGAGATCGTGGGCAAGGCGCTGAAGGGCCGGCGCGCCGACGTCGTGCTGGCCACCAAGGTCAACGGCTCGATGGGTACGGACCCCAACCGCGGCGGCAGCTCACGGCGCTGGATCGTCACCGCGGTCGAGCACTCCTTGCGGCGCCTGCGGACCGACCACATCGACCTGTACCAGATCCACCACCCCGACCCGCGCACCGACATCGAGGAGACCCTCTCCGCCCTGAGCGATCTGGTGCGCAGCGGCAAGGTGCGCGCCATCGGCTCCTCCAACGCCCCCGCCTCGGAGATCGTCGAGGCGCAGTGGGCCGCGGAACGGCGCGGCCTGCAGCGCCTGCGCACCGAGCAACCCACCTACTCCATCCTCAACCGCGGGATCGAACGCGAGATCCTGCCCACCTGCCGGCGCTACGGCATGGGCACGCTGGTGTGGAGCCCGCTGGCGATGGGCCTGCTCACCGGCCGCTACCGCAAGGGCGGCCCCGAGCCGCGCAACGCACGGATGAACTGGGTGCCCCGGCACCTGACCGACGAGCGCAAACTCGACGCCGTCGAGCAGCTCATCCCGCTGGCCGAGCAGGCCGGGCTGTCGCTCACCCACCTGGCGATGGCCTTCGCGATCAGCCACCCCGGCGTCACCACGGCCATCATCGGCCCGCGCACCATGGAGCAGCTCGAAGACCTCCTGGCCGGCGCCGCGGTCACCCTCGACGACGAGATCCTCGACCGGATCGACCAGATCGTGGCGCCGGGAACCGACCTCGGCCAGATCGACGTGTCCCACGTCCCGCCGGCCATCGCCCGCACGGCCCTGCGCCGGCGACCGGCCGACGAGCGCACGGCGGTGTGATGACCGTCCTGGACACCCGCGCGCTCAACCGCGCGACGCTGGCTCGGCAGCTGCTGCTCGACCGCGCCGACGTGCCGGCGCTCGACGCCGTCGCGCACCTGTGCGGCCTGCAGGCGCAGGAGCCGCAGGAACCGTTCGCCGGGCTCTGGTCGCGGCTGCGCGCGTTCGGCCCCGCGATGCTCTCGGACCTGCTGACCGAACGGCGCGTGGTGCGCACCCACCTCATGCGCCGCACCGTCCACCTCCTCACCGCCGCCGACGCCCTGGCCTGGCGGGCCCGCCACGACGCCATGCTGCGCCAGCGGGTGCTCGGTACCTACCGCCGCGAGCTCGACGGGGTGGACCTCGACGAGCTCGCGGCGGCGGGCCGGGCGGTGATGGCCGACGACGAGCCCCGCACGATGACCGAGCTCGCGAAGGCGGTCGCCGGGCGCTGGCCGGAGCCGGGACCGCGGCCGCTGGGCGAGATGCTGGTCGCCGCCCTCGTCCCGATGGCGCAGCTGCCGCCGCGCGGGCTGTGGCGCACCAGGGCGGGGGTGCGCAACCTGCGGCTCTCCTCCTGGCTGGGGCGCGAGATCGACCCGCCCGCCCCCGAGGGCGCGGATCCGGTCGGCGCATCACTGGTACGGCGCTACCTGGCCGCGTTCGGCCCCGCCGCCGCGGCCGACGTGCGCGCCTGGAGCGGCCTCGCCGGACTGCCGGCCGCCGTGGCCGCGATCCGCGAGGAGCTGGTCACCTTCCGCGACGAACGCGGCCGGGTCCTGCTGGACCTTCCCGGCGCGCCACGGCCCGACCCGGACACCCCCGCCCCGGTACGGTTCCTGCCCGCGTTCGACAACGCGCTGCTCGGCTACCACGACCGCGGCCGGATCGTCGACGACGCCCACCGGGGCCTGTCGGTCACCGGCGCACGCGTGGTCCTGGTCGACGGCCGGGTCGCCGCGACCTGGATCGCCGAGGCCGGCACCGTGACCGTCACCCCGCTGCGCGACCTGCCGAGCGCCGACCGCGCCGCCGTGACCGAGGAAGGGCAGGCGCTGGCCTCGTTCCTCTCCGACGGGGACAGCGATCGCGTGCGGATCGCCTGAACGGCGGCCTCACGACTCCAGGAAGTGCAGCACGGCCAGCACGCGGCGGCTGTAGCCGCTCGCGTGCGACAGCCGCAGCTTGTCGAACAGCGAGTTGACGTGCTTCTCCACGGCGCTCTGCGAGACGTGCAGCGACTGGGCGATGGAGGCGTTCGTCAGGCCCTGCGCCATCCGCTCCAGCACCTCACGCTCGCGCGCCGTGAGCCGGGCCAGCGGGTCCACCTGCGTCGTACGGGCCAGCAACTGGCGCACCACCTCGGGATCGAACGCCGCCCCGCCGGCCCCCACCCGCTCCAGCGCGTCCAGGAAGTCGCCCACCTGCGCGACCCGGTCCTTCAGCAGGTAGCCGACGCCCTCGACGTCCGCGCTCATCAGCTCGGTGGCGTACTTCTTCTCCACGTACTGCGACAGCACCAGCACCTTGACGCCCGGCCAGCGGCGCCGGATCTCCAGCGCGGCCCGCAGCCCCTCGTCGGTGTGGGTCGGCGGCATGCGCACGTCCACCACCACGATGTCCGCGCCGTGCGCGGCCACCGCCGCCACCAGCGCCTCCCCGTCGCTGACGGCGGCCGGCACCTCGTGGCCCTCCTCCGTCAGCAGGCGTACCAGACCCTCGCGCAGCAGCGTGGAGTCCTCGGCCAGGATCACCCGCACGGCAGCACCGCCGTGATCGCCGTCGGCCCGCCCGCCGGGCTGCTCAGCTCGAACGTGCCGTCCAGCGCCGCCACCCGCCTGGCCAGCCCCGACAGGCCGCCGCCGGACGCGCTCGCGCCGCCGGAGCCGTCGTCCCGCACCCGTACGACCACCGCCGGCCCCTCCTCGCGCACCTCGACCGTGATGAGCCCGGCGCCGGCATGCTTGGCCGCGTTGGTCACCGCCTCGCAGACCACGAAGTAGGCCGCCGTCTCCACCGCCATCGGCGGCCGCCGCCGCAGGTCGCAGGTTACCCTGACCGGGACGCTCGACCGCTCGGCCACCCCCGCCAGCGCCTCGCCGAGCCCCAGGGAGTCCAGCCCGCTCGGATAGACCCGCCAGGCCACCTCGCGCAGCTCCGCCAGCGCCTGCTGCGCCTCCTGGTGCGCCTGCTCCAGCAGCTCGGGCCGGCCCCGCTTGGACCGCCCGATCAGCATCGACAGGGCCACCAGGCGCTGCTGCAGCCCGTCGTGCAGGTCGCGTTCGATCCTGCGCCGCTCGGAGTCGACCGCGGCCACGATGCCGGCCCGGCTCTCAGCCAGCTCGGCGATCCTGCGCTCCAGCGCCACGGTGGGGTCGGGGCCCAGCATCCGCTCGGCCAGCCGCCGCTCCAGCGCGTGCACCCCCACCACGCCCGACAGGTCCAGGAACAGCAGCACGATCCCGCCCAGCCCGATGTAGGCCACCAGGGCCGGGCTCGGCGTCATCCCGTCGAACGGCTCGCCGCGCCCCCACGCCGACAGGATCTGCACCGCCGTGCGCACTCCGTACACGAGCAGGGTGATCACCAGGCCGCCCAGCACGCCGGTCGGCACGCGCGCGGCCAGATAGCGCACCGGCCTGCCGTCGCCGGCCCGCAGCGCGTCCAGGGCCGCGACGTCCAGGCGCAGGCGGCGCGCCTCCAGGCGGGCCAGCCGGGCGGCGGCCGCGCCGACGTTCGGATTGCCCAGGAACGGCAGCGCCAGCACCAGGAACACCAGGCTCACCAGCGCGGTGACGGCCGCGGCCGTCACCGCGCTGGTGAGCCGCAGCCCCTCAGCGGCGATGCGCATGCCTCCCCTTACGCCGCTCCGACAGCCGCACCCCGACGAACACCAGGACCGCCAGCACCACCAGGGCGATGACGACGTTGGTGCCGATGCCCACGTACGTCTCGACGACCTCCCAGTTCTCGCCCAGCAGATAGCCGGCCATGACGAAGAGGGTGTTCCAGATCAGGCTGCCGGCCGTGGTCAGCAGCGTGAACGTCACCAGCGGCATCCGCTCCACGCCCGCCGGCACGGAGATGAGACTCCGGAAAATCGGGATCATCCGCCCGAAGAACACCGTCTTGCGACCGTGGCGCAGGAACCACGCCTCGGTCTTCTCGATGTCGGACACCTTCACCAGGGGCAGCTTGGCGGCGATGGCCAGCGTCCGCTCGCGCCCCAGCAGCGCCCCCACCCAGTACAGGGCCAGCGCCCCCACCACCGAGCCGAGCGTCGTGAACACCAGCACGTCCAGCAGGTCCATCTCGCCCCTGCTGGCGGTGAAGCCGGCCAGAGGGAGGATCACCTCGCTCGGCAGGGGCGGGAACAGGTTCTCCAGCGCGATCGCCAGACCCGCCCCGAGAGCTCCGAGGCTCTCCATCAGTCCAACCAGCCAATCAGTCATGGGTCAAGGCTACGGAAGATCGGATATGCCGGTAATGAGGAAGGTGGTAGGTCGCAGGTGTGGTAAACCACACCCCGCGCGTACCGTACACTGTACGGCCGTGAGCCTCAAAACGGACCTCGTACGCCATGCGGCAGTCTTCCAACCCGGCGACCCGCCCAGGTCGGGGCACATGGCGTTCCTCGATCCCGGCGGCCAGAGCCTGGTCACCGTCGCCGAGCAGCACGACGGCGCCGTGAGCGTCCGGAGCGTCCCGGCCACCCTCGTCCCGGTGAACGAGGCCGTCGCCGCCCTGGCCAGAGCCCGCAGCGACCCCGAGGCCCACCCCGCCGCCCGCCTGTGGGGCGCCGCCGCGCTCGTCGCGCTGCAACTGCTCGCGCGCGGGCGCGTCCTGCCCGGCGTGACGGCCGGCGAGCACGACTCCTGGCGGGCCGGCCCCCTGGACGCCGCCGACGTGCGGCGCATCCGCGAGCTCGCCGACGCCATGCCCGCCACCGCCCGCGCCGTCCCCCTCCCGGCGGACGACGCCGTCGGCGAGGTACGCCTGCCCGACGCCGAGCCGCTCCTGCGCGCCTTCCTCGACGCGGTCGCCGACGCCATGCCGCGCTCGCCCGGCGCCGTCAAGGCCACCGGCACGACCGCCTACGCCGCCGCCAAACCGGTCAAGGTCCCGCACCTGCGCCACTGGGCCGAGGAGGTGTCGGCCGGGCTCGACTCCGGCGTACGCCTGTCGCTCCGGCTGGAGGCCGACGACCTGGCCGCCGCCGAGTTCCGCGCCGTCGTCCAGCTGCACAGCCTGGCCGACCCCTCACTCGTCGTCGACGCCGCCGGCCTGTGGCAGGGGCAGGAGACCGGGTTCGGGCCCCGCGCCAGGATCGAGACCACCCTGGCCATCCGCCGCGCCGCCCGCGCCTGGCCCCGCCTGGAACGGCTGCTCGACAGCGCCGTGCCCGACGAGCTCACCCTCACCGACGGCGACGTCGACGACCTCCTCGCCGGCGCCGCGGAACGCCTGGCCGCCACCGGCGTCGAAGTCCACTGGCCCCGCGCGCTCGTACGCGGGCTCAGCGCCCGCGCCGTCATCGGCGAACGCGACAGCACACCCTCCGACATGCCCTCCTTCCTCGGCGGCCACCACCTGACCAGCTTCGACTGGCAGCTCGCCCTCGGCGGCGAACGCCTGACCGCCGCCGAGATGGACCAGCTCGCCGAGAGCCACCGCCCCGTCGTACGGCTGCGCGACCAATGGGTGCTCATCGACTCCGACCTGGCCCGCAAGGCCCGCCAGCGCGACCTCAAGCCCCTGACCGGGATCGAGGCACTCGGCGCCGCGCTGACCGGCACCGTCGAGGTCGACGGCGAGCAGATCGCCGCCGAGCCCACCGACTGGCTCCGCGACCTGCGCGAACGCCTGTCCGAGCCGGCCGACGCCGACCCGCCGCCGGGGCTCGCCGCCACACTGCGCGACTACCAGCTCGCCGGACTGCGCTGGCTGGCCAGAATGACCTCGCTCGGTCTCGGCGGCTGCCTGGCCGACGACATGGGCCTCGGCAAGACGATCACGCTCATCGCCCTGCACCTGCACCGCGCGGGGCTCGCGACGGACGGCGGACCCACACTCGTGGTCTGCCCGGCCTCCCTGCTGGGCAACTGGGAGCGCGAGATCACCAGGTTCGCGCCCGGCGTGCCCGTGCACCGCTACCACGGCCCGAACCGGACGCTGCCCGAATCCGGTGCGGGCTTCGTCCTCACCACCTACGCCACCATGCGGCTCGACGCGGCCCGCCTGGCCGCCTGCCCGTGGGGACTGCTGGTCGCCGACGAGGCCCAGCACGTCAAGAACCCCGCCTCCGGCACCGCCAAGGCACTGCGCGACATCCCCGCCGCCGCCCGCGTCGCCCTGACCGGCACGCCCGTGGAGAACAACCTGTCGGACCTGTGGGCCATCCTCGACTGGACCACGCCGGGGCTGCTCGGGCCGCTGAGCAGGTTCAGGGCACGATGGGCCAAACACATCGAATCCGGTGACAGCGCCACCGCCGAGCGGCTGGCCCGGCTGGTGGGGCCGTTCCTGCTGCGCCGCCGCAAGAGCGACCCCGGCATCGCGCCCGAGCTGCCGCCCAAGACCGAGACCGACCGGCCCGTCGCGCTCACCACCGAACAAGCCGGCCTGTACGAGGCCGTCGTCCGCGAGATCATGACCCAGATCGCCGGCGCGCAGGGCATGGCCAGGCGCGGCCTGATCGTCAAGCTCCTCACCGGGCTCAAGCAGATCTGCAACCACCCCGCTCAATACCTGCACGAGGCCGGCCCCCGCCTGCCCGGCCGCTCGGGCAAGCTGGAGCTGCTCGACGAGCTCGTCGACACCATCGTCGCCGAGGACGGCGCGGTCCTGGTGTTCACCCAGTACGTCACCATGGCCCGCCTGCTCGACCGCCACCTGACCGCCCGCGGGGTGAGCACCCAGCTCCTGCACGGCGGCACCCCCGTCGCCCGCCGCGAGGAGATGGTCCAGCGCTTCCAGGACGGCCAGGCCCCGGTCTTCCTGCTGTCGCTCAAGGCCGCCGGCACCGGCCTGAACCTCACCCGCGCCGACCACGTCATCCACTACGACCGCTGGTGGAACCCCGCCGTCGAGGACCAGGCCACCGACCGCGCCTACCGCATCGGCCAGACCAGGCCGGTCCAGGTCCACCGCCTGATCGCCGAAGGCACGATCGAGGACCGCATCGCCGAGATGCTCACCGCCAAGCGCTCGCTCGCCGATTCCGTGCTCGCCTCCGGCGAGGCCGCGCTCACCGAGCTGACCGACGCCGAACTCGCCGCCCTCGTGGAGCTGAGATGAACGCCGCCCGCGGATTCCCCGCCTTCCCGCCGCAACGCGCCGGTGCCCGCTTCGCCACCTCCTGGTGGGGCCGCGCCTGGATCCAGGCCATGGAGGACACCTCCCTGGACCACGGCCTGCTCCGCAAAGGCCGCGCGTATGCCAAGACCGGGCAGGTCGGCCCCATCACCGTCAGCCCCGGACGCATCGCCGCCGTCACCGAGAGCGAGTACGACACCGTCGTACGCGTCGAGCAGCTCACCGACGCCGCCTGGCAGCGCTTCCTCGACCAGGTCGCCGCCAAGGCCGGGCACATCGCCGCGCTGCTCGACCGCGACATGCCGCACGACCTGGTCGAGGCCGCCGAGGGCGCGTCCGTGCCGCTGCTGCCCGCCGTCGGCGACCTGGAGCCCGAATGCTCCTGCCCCGACTGGGGCCACCCCTGCAAACACGCCGCCGCCCTGTGCTACCAGGTCTCGTGGCTGCTGGACGCGGACCCGTTCGTGCTGCTGCTGATGCGCGGGCGCGGCGAGCGCGAGCTGATCGAGGCGCTCCAGCAGCGTGACGCCCCCGCTCATGTCCCCGCCCGCGCGCAGGCCGCCGGGATGCCGGCCGCGGCGGCGTTCGCGATGGGCGTGCCCCCGCTGCCGGAGCCGCCGCCGTACGACGTCGTCTTCACCCCGCCCGCCCTGGAGCCGGACCCCGGGGTGGACGTGGCCGCGCTCGGGATCCTCGCCGCCTCGGCCGCCGACCGGGCCCGCGAGCTGCTGCTGCGCGGCCGGCTGCCGGAGCTGACCGAGCACCAGGACCACGTGCGCCTGGCCGCCGGCCACGACCTGCCGGGCGGGCGCGCCGACGGGCTCGGCGCCGCCGTGCAGGCCTGGCGGTACGGCGGCGCCGACGGGCTGGAGGCGCTCGAAACCCCCTGGACGCCGCCCCGCCAGGCCCTGGCCAGGGCGCAGACGCTGCTGGAGGCCGGATGGGAGGGCGAACGTCCGCCCGCGGTCGAGTCCTGGCGCAACCGGTGGACCCTCGGCTCCGTGCAACTGCGTTACGGCCGCGACGGCCGCTGGTACCCCTTCACCGACCGCGACGGCGAATGGTGGCCGGCCGGAACGCCGGAACGCGACCCGTCAGCGCTGGCCGCTCCCTGATGCGCCATCAGCTGGCGACGGAGACGACGTGGTGGATCGACGTACGGTCGCCGATCAGCTCCAGCATGCAGTCGGCCAGGTCGGCCCGCGTCGTGCTCATGCCGCCCCGCACGCTCAGGTCCATGGCCGTGCGGTAGCGGTTCGTGCGGGGCGCGTCGGTCAGCCGCGCGGGCCGCACGATCGTCCAGTCCAGGTCGCCGGCCCTGATCAGCCGCTCGGCCTCGGCCAGGTCGGCGTACGTGCTGCGGAACAGCCGCTGCACGACGAAGGGCTTGAGCACGTACCGGGTGAACGGGCCGTCCCCCGCGTCGGCCTCCAGGCCGCCCGCGCTGACCATCAGCAGGCGGCGGGCGCCCGACCGGCTCATGGCGGACATGATGGCGGTGATGCTGGCCGAATGGACGGTGGTGGGGCCGCGGTCGCGCGAGCCCATCGCGCTCAGCACGGCGTCGCGGCCCTTGACCGCGGGCGCGATCGCGGCCGGATCCATGATGTCGGCTTCGACGACGTCGAGCCGCGCACGCAGATCGGCGGGCAGCCTGGCCGCGTCGCGCACCACGGCGGTGACCTCGTGAGCCAGGTCGAGCCCTTGACGCAGAAGTTGCAGACCGGTGCCACCGGTCGCTCCGAAAACCGCGAGCCTCATGGGGTGCCGCTCCTTCCGTCAGCGATGAGTGAACACTTACTCACCCTACCTCTCCCGCTACTCGCCCGGCGGAGCGGGTCAGCCGCTCCGCTCGCGCTCCCGGAGCGTCTGGGTCGCCATGCGCTCGAAATCTAGCACCGCTAGAGACATTGTCGAAGCTATGTTACTGTCGATCGTGTTCCTAGCATTGCTAACTCAAGGACGTGACCTCATGCTGTCCCTCATCGCTTATGGCCTCGCCATCGTGCTCAGCCTCTTCGTCGTCTTCATCGGCGCCCGCTTCCTCCTGGCGCCCGGCGTGGCGGCCGCCGGTTACGGCGTCCCCGCCAAGCCGGACGGAGACGCCGGCGCGTACTTGAGCATCAAGGGTTTGCGCGACCTCAGCTACGGCGTGCTCGGGCTGGCCCTGATCGCCTTCGCCGACGCCCGCGCCGTGGGCCTGTTCATGCTGGTGGTGGCGCTCAACCCGCTCGGCGACACCCTCATCGTGCTGCGCAACGGCGGCACCAAGGCGGTCGCCTTCGGCATCCATTTCGCCACCGCCGTGGTTGTGCTCCTCAACGCCGCCCTCCTCCTCGCCCTCTAACGAGCCCGGCTTGTGCACGGCCGGGGTCGGTACTGCCCTCGCCGGTGCGGCGCAGGCTTCTTCACATCCCGCTGATCTAGTACCATGCCAGCTCAGCGGACCTTGGCAGGTCAAAGGAGAGGGCGGGAAACCCTGCCTTCGGTGCCTCGGACCGCGTGACCGGAGGAGCCGATGCTGGGATGACGGCAGGGCGACCGATGCCCACACAGGACGACGTGCTCGGATACTTCAACACGTTGTCGAACTGGGGCCGGTGGGGCGACGACGACGAGCGCGGCACTCTGAACCACATCACCGACGACGTCCGGCTGGCGGCGGCGCGGGCCGTGCGCCACGGCAGGAGCGTGTCGTGCGCATGGGAAGTCGCCGTACCGCAAGACATGGAACGGTCGACGACGACGTGCCCGTGCGCCGCCGACATGCCGGGGGCTGAGAACATGCCGGTGCCCGCATTCCACGCCGACCGGCGCTGGGGCTTTTCGTCTGAGCGGCTCGGCATCACGTTCCACGGCAACACCCTCACCCACGTCGACTCACCGTGCCACATCTTCTGGGACGGCACGATGTACAACGGGCGCTCGCACGCGTTGGTGGACACCGCCACGGGATCGGCGTGGGCGGCCGTCACGGCGGCGGCGAACGGGATCATCACCCGTGGTGTCCTGCTGGACATCGCGAAGGTCCGCGACGTGCCGTGGCTCGAACCGGGGCAGGGTGTGACTCCCGACGATCTCGAGGAGGCCGAGCGTCGCCAGGGTGTGCGGGTGCGACCCGGCGATGCGGTACTCCTGCGGACCGGCTACGGCCGTTTCCGGCACGAGGCCGGTGAGGCCGGCGGTTTCACACAGGCCGGCTGGCACGCGTCCTGCCTGCCATGGCTGCACGAACGTGAGGTCGCGCTGATCGGCGCCGACACCCCCCAGGACGTTCAGCCGTCGGGGTACGACGACGTGCTGATGCCGGTGCACGCCGTGAGCCTCGTCGCGATGGGTCTGTGGCTGCTCGACAACTGCGACCTGGAGGCGTGCGCGACGACGGCCGCCGAGCTCGGCCAGTGGGACTTCCACCTCGCCGTCGCGCCGGTCCGCTTCGCCGGTACGTCCGGCAGCCCGGTCAACCCGATCGCCACCTTCTGACCGCACTTCACAAGAGGGTGCGCCGCCACGAAGAACCCGGCCCCATCCGAACGACATTAACGACCGACCGTTTGTAGATCGGCTATAGATCACCGGGACGCGGCGAGGCAGTATTGCGCCTGAGCTTCTCTGGGACCCCCAGATGCTCCGGAACGGAGACGAGATGTACACCTCGGACGCCGACGCAGGCCGCGCCCATCCCGCTGGACCCCCGACGTCGGGTCTCGCGGTGGCCAGCCTCATCTTCGGGATCGCCGGCCTCGTGGGCAGCTGGTGCCTGCTGGGCATCCCGTCCATCGCGGCCGTCGTCCTGGGCCATGCCGCCACACGGCAGACCAAGCGCGGCCTCAGGCCGGGTCACGGGTTGGCGGTGGCCGGCCTCATCCTCGGCTACGTGGTCGCCATCCCGGCGATCATCGTCTCGGTGATCTTCGGCGTCATGGTCTTCGTCCACCCCGCGCAGGCTGCCGCATGGTTCAACGGCGTGCTCGACTGGTTTTTCTGACTGAACCCTTAGGGGCGGTCCTGACCAGACTCGGCGCACGCGACCGCGCCCAACCGGTCGTCTACGAATCCGGCCTCGTATCCCCCAGTTGGAGGGCCTTGATGGTGGTGCGCAGGGCCGTGATGAAGGCGGTCGTGGCGGGCGGGTCGGGTGGCTCGCCGAACGTGGCGAGGTAGATGCGGCGCCGGAACTCGGTCAGTTCGCTGGCGACGACCCCGTCCGCGTGGTGCGAGCGCAGCGCGAGGCCGGGCATGGTGGTGACCCCGAGCCCGGCGGCGACGAACGCTTGCTCGACGACGATGTCGTCGCTGCTGTAGGTGATGCGCGGGCTGAACCCGGCGGCTTCGCAGAACTGGAGCAGGTCACCGCGGCAGTTCTCACAACCCGCGATCCACGCGGAGTCCCGGTGGTCGGCGAGGGTCTGGCCAGGGTGCCGGCTGAGCAGGTACATCGGGTCGTCGAGGAGATAGGAGTAGCGGATGCCGTCCTCCGGCACGGCGTCGTCGTAGCGGTGCACGATCGCCAGGTCGGCCGAGCCGTCGCGCAGCCGCCGCTGGGCCACCGTGGGGTGGGCGTCGTCCAGGTGCAGCTCGATGTTCGGGTACGACTGGGACAGCGCCATGGCCGCGGCAGGGACCAGGACACTCAAGGCCGAGCTGAAGGCCGCGAGGCGGACCCGGCCGGTCTGCAGCCCTAGCTGGGCGGCCAGTTCGGCGCCGGCCGCGTCGACCCGGCCGACGATCTCCACCGCGCGGCGGGCGAGCAGCTCGCCTTCGGGCGTGAGCCGGATGCCACGCCCGACGCGCTGGATCAGCTTGGCTCCGGTCGCCGCCTCCAGCCGGGCCAGATGGTGGCTGATCGAGGGCTGGGAGTAGTGCAACGTCTTGGCCGCCTCGGTGACCGAGCCGTGCGCGGCGACCGCCGCCAGGACGCGAAGCCGGACGATGTCGAGCATTCATCAATTCTATCGATGGATTCTCGCTAAAGGTGGCATTAGACGCATAAGCCCTCCTGGGTGCAGGCTCGTCGGTGAGCCGAGATGGACTGGGCCAACTACAACACGCAGGCCCGACGGCGGACGAGAGTAAGGGAATCCGCAGCAATGCGTACGTACCAGGAACTGTTTCGAACGCCCGAGCTCACCCCGCTGTTCGCGGCTTCGTGCGCGCAGGTCGCCTCGACCACGCTGCTGTCGGTGGCCGACCGGGTGCGGCCACGTGCGGCGCTGACGCTGACCGCGCTGGCCGGCGGTGTGGCCGGCTTGGGCCGTGATGGCGGTGGCGTCGCTCGCAGTCACTGCCATGCTCACCCCCGCCCTGCGCCTGTCGAACGGGACCCCGCCGCCCAGACCACAACCGGCCATTGCGCAAGCAGTGCCTGAACGCCCCTAACCAACAATGAGAGGAATTTCCGTGGAATCGTACGAGGTCACCGAGGTCCTGAACCGGCCGCTCAGCCAAGAACTGCTGGCCCGCGACGTGGCCCGCTTGGCCTATGTCGCCAAGGACGGCACCCCCCGCAATATCCCGATCATCTTTGCCTGGAACGGCTCGACGATCGTCATGAGCACGCCGAAGAACGCTCCGAAGCTTCATGCCTTGAGCGAGAACCCGATGGTCGCCCTGACGATCGACACCGAGGTGCACCCGCCCAAGATCTTGCTCGTCCGTGGCCGGGCCGAGCTGGACTACGTCGATGGCATCCCGGACGAATACCTCCAGGCGACCAGCACCTACGAGATGACCCCCGAGCAGCGGGTCGGGTGGGAGACGGAGGTACGCTCCCTCTACTACGACGGCATGGTCCGGATCGTGGTGACCCCGACCTGGGCGAAGCTGATCGACTTCGAGACGACCCTGCCGAGCCCGGTCGAGGAGCTGATCCGGCAGCGGGAGGAGCGCCAGCGCGCCTGACCGCCACCGGCATGCCTTTTCAGACGGCCCTCGCCGGGGCTTGACCTGCGGTGACGAAATCGCGTGTGCCTGGTGGGGTCACCGATCCGGCTCGTCCAGGTGCCTGCAGGCGGCCTCGATGGTGCCGAACAGCTCGTCGACCAAGGGCTCCAGCGAGAGGCGGACCTCGTCGGCCGGCTCGCCCGCGAGCAGCCGGCGCCGGAACTCCCCGTCCAGCACCCGGTCGACGGCCGACGCGAGAGCCGCCACCAGCTTGGGGCGTAGCTGATCGCCCTGCGGCGGCACCTCCTCGGCCAGGGTGGCGGCGAGCAGCTCCTCCCGATCCCGGCGCAGCTCCAGCTCCCTGCCGCGTAGCGCGGGGCTGGCGTCGAGGGTGCGCTGATAGTCCAGGCTGTGCATGAGCAGGCCGGCGACGTGGTAATCGCCGAGCAGCCGCAGATAGCCGCCGGCCAGGGCGTGCGCGATCGACTCGCCGTCCCGCCGGCTCCTGACGGCCACGCCCGGCGACGCCACGAAGCTGTCGCGTTCCTGGAAGAAGAGGTCTTCCTTCGTCGGGAAGTGGTTGAAGACCGTCTGCACCGCCACGTCGGCCTCCCTGGCGACGTCGGCGATGGTGACGGCGTCGAAGCCCCGCGCGAGGAAGAGCCGCATCGCCGCGTCGCCGACGGCCTGCCGCGTCTGGTGCTTCTTGCGGTCTCGCCGGCTCGTCATCTCGCTCATGGGCCCAGCGTATGGGCTGGATGTATTCGATCCATCGATGGAGTCACTGCACGCAGGGTGGGTCAGACGCCGAGCAACTTGCCGAGCAGCGCGGCGAGCCGGTCGCGCTCGGCAGGGGTGAGGGCCTGGAAGGTGTCGTCGAGAAAGGCCGGGACCGACGCCTGGGCCTCGGCGAGCCGGCCGCGACCCAGGTCGGTGATGGTGACCGCGTAGGAGCGCCGGTCGTGCGGATTGCGCTCCCTGCGCACGTGACCGGCCCGCTCCAGCTCGTCGCACACGCTCACCATGACGCTGCGGTCGATGCGCAGCTCCTCGCTGAGCGTCTGCTGCGAGCAGGGGCCGACGGCGTCGAGCATCCGCAGCACCAGGTGCTGGCCCACCCCCAGGCCCTCCTCGGCGGCGTGCGCGTCCGCGGCACGTGCCACGGCGGCCGACGCGCGGCACAGGGCGATGTCCAGCCGCTCGGCCGCGAGCTGCGGGAAGTAGTGCGGCCGGGCGCGCTCGGCGGGCTTGGTCGGCATCGATCTCCTCTTCCGGTACGGCCCACACCTTACCACCGACCGTCTGTCCGCCAATCGTTTGACGACAGATGGTTTGAGTGCATACCGTTTGCGGTCCAACGGAATGTGAGGACAACGCGCCATGACCTCGGACCTGACCCCCGACGAACTGCTGACCACCACCCGCGCCGTACGCAAGCGGCTCGACCTCACCCGTCCCGTGCCGCGCGAGCTGATCGAGCAGTGCGTCGACGTGGCCATGCAGGCGCCGACCGGGCGTAACCGCCAGCGCTGGCACTTCCTCGTCGTCACCGAGCCCGCACAGCGCCGCGCCGTGGCCGACATCTTCCTGCGCGCCCTGCCGCTGGCCGCCGGTCAGCCGCTGACCGGCCAGGACCTGCGGCGCATGAACCACCATCCGGGCTCCATGGACCGCATCTTCGACGGCCTGCGCCACCTGGCCGACAACATCCACCGGGTGCCCGCGTTCGTCATTCCCGCCGTCGAGGGCAGGACCGACCGCGCGCCGGTCGCCGTCCAGGCCGGGGCATGGGGGTCGATCCTGCCCGCCATGTGGAGCTTCATGCTCGCCGCCCGCGCGCGCGGGCTCGGGACCGTGTGGACCACGGCTCAGGGGCCGCTGGAGAAAGAGCTGGCCCAGGTGCTCGGCGTGCCGTACGACGAGGTGATGCTCGCCGCCTTCGTCCCCCTGGCTTACACCATCGGAACCGAATTCAAGCCGGCCCGCCGGATCCCGCGCGAGCAGGTGCTGCACTGGGAGCGCTGGTAACGGCCTGCTCGGCGAGCACGCGGGCCAGGTCCACCACGACCGCGCGGCGGCGGGCCACGGCCCGCTCGGGGTCGGGCTCCTCCAGGATGAGCCGGCGCAGCTGCGGAACGGTGAAGTTCCATGCCACCAGGCCCAGGATGGTGAACAGCCAGTCCTGGGCCGTCGCGGGGCCGTCGAGCCCGGCCGCCATCAGGCCTCCGACGTGGCCGCGGTAGGACTCCAGGCGCTCATGCTCCCCCTCGACGGGGCCGCCGTCCGACTCCAGCGCCTCCCACAGCAGCAGCCGGATCAGCTCGGGATGCTCGTGGTACCAGTCGAAGAGCCGGCCGACCGACTCCGGGAGCGTGCGCGGGTCGAGGGTGACGGCGTGGCAGATCTCGTCCAGCTCGGCCTTCACGACCTGGCCGAACAGCTTCTCCTTGCCGCCGAAGTACAGATAGATGGCCTGCTTGTTGGCCCGCGCCGCGGTGGCGATGCGGTCGACCCTGGCCCCGGCCAGCCCGTAGGCGGCGAACTCCGCGGTGGCCGCCTCGAAGATCCGCTGGCGGGTCGCCTCCGAGTCGTACGTCATGCCCTGAAGTAAACCATCCAGTTGACTTTTTCGGCGAATCGCGCCAAGGTCTAAACCAACTAGATGGTTTATTTCTCGGAGGAACATCATGTCCGCGACCACGCCTGCCCCCATGCCCATGAGCCTGCCGCTGCCGGCCGCGCTGAACGGCCGTACCGTGGTGATCGTCGGCGGCAGCTCCGGCATCGGCCTGGCCGCCGGCGCGCTGCTCGGCTCGGCGGGGGCGCGCGTCGTGCTCGTCGCCCGCGACCAGGCCCGCCTGTCCGCCGCGGTGGACCAGGTACGCGCCGGCGGCGGTACCGCGCACGGATTCGCCGCCGACGGCACCGACGAAGCCGACCTCGATCGCGTGCTCGACCAGGTCGGCTCGGTGGACCACGCCTTGGTCACGGCGGGCGGCTTCGCCACCGGCGCGCTGCTGGACACGCCGCGCGAGCAGGTGGGCGCGGCCGTGGACGGCCGGATCTGGGGCGCCTACGCCGTGGCCCGCGCCGCAGCGCGCCGCCTGCCCGCCGGCGGCTCGCTCACCTTCAGCTCCGGCATGTACCTGACCAGGCCCATCCCCGGCGCCTCGGCCTCGATCGCGGCCATCGGCGCCGTCGAAGGGCTCACCAAGGCGCTGGCCGTGGAGCTGGCGCCGCTCCGGCTGCGGGTCAACGCCATCAGGTACGGCGTCGTGGACACGCCCCTGTCACGCGGCGGTCTGGGCTTGGCCGACGACGCGCAGGTGGCCGCGGCCGGGCAGGGCTCGCTGATCGGCAGGTTCGGCACGGCTCAGGAAGCGGCCTCGGCCGCGCTGTTCCTCATGGCCAACAACTTCGTGACCGGGACCGTCCTGACCGTGGACGGCGGCCAGAGCCTCGTCTGACAGGGGGTCACCCGTCGATCGCCTGGTAGGCGGTGGTCCAGAAGTCCCGGATGAGGCGCGGAGTGCCGGGGGACCGCCGTCGCCGACCTCGCGGGCATCGGCAGAGGCTCCATCCCCTGGCACTTCGGCAGCAAGGAAGGGCTCCTGCTCGCCGTCGCAGAGTCTCGTGCTCGGCGCGCTCGCCCCTCGCTGACTATCGGCGCAGCCGGCTCGCCTCGGGCTCCGGGAGCCAGGTGCCTGCGGGCACCGACAGCCAGTCGTGGGCGGCGGCCAGCTCGTCCACGGCGTCGTGCAGGGCGCGAAGCCCGGGATGCTCGGCGCCGGCCCGCCAGATCATCATCCAGGGAAAGATCGCGACCGGGTCGGTCAGCGGCCGCACGACGGCGCCGGGCACGGCGGGCTGGCCGGCCAGGGTGAGGATCGGGGCATTGCGGTCGCGTACATGCTGAGCCAGCTCCTCGGCGCCCTGCACGTGCGGATGGGCCAGCGCCGGATCCACCCCGAACGGCGCGAGCAACTGCAGGACGGCGTGCTCCCAGCCGGGCGTCGCGTGGTCGCCCGCGCGGATGCACGGGGCCGTGCCGCGCAGCGATTCGAACGGCACGGCCGCCAGCCCGGCGAGCGGATGCCGTTCGGGCAGCACGACGGCGATCGGCTCGTAGCGGACCGGGCGCTGCCGTAGCCCGTCGGTCTGCCCCGGCGCGCGGCCGAAGGTGACGTCCAGCCGTTCGGCGAGCACGAGGGGAAGTGCCGCCTCCGCGCCGGTGTGGAAGCGGGCGAAGAACTCCACCTCCGAAGCCGCATGGCGGGCCTCGGCCAGGACCAGCGCGGGCGTCAGCCCCGAGCCGACGATGTCGACGGTCAGCGAACGGGGCTCACCACGCAGCTCGAACAGCGTCGCGTCGAAGATGCCGAGCATCTCCCTGGCCCTGGCCAGGAACAGCTCACCTGCCGGGGTGAGGCCGACCCGGCGGGTGGTGCGCTCCAGCAGGCGCACGCCCACCCGGTCCTCCAGCCGCTGGATGTCCCGGCTGAGCGCCTGCTGCGCGATGAACAGCCGCTGCGCGGCCCGGCTGAAATGAAGCTCTTCCGCCACGGCCACGAAGTGGCGCAGCAACCGCATCTCCACGTCGTCCGGCATGGCTCCTTCCTACCCGATTCACACACCACGCGGGTGAATCCCGTTCGAACAGGTGTTGGACCCGCACCTCGGCCGGCGGACAGGATCTCATCACGAGCCGGAGGGATCAGACATGAACGCACGAGGCACGATCACGCTCTTCTATTCACTGACCGGTGCGGTCAACGCCGTGTGGGGCGCCACGCTGCCGGCCACCGACGCGCGGCTGGACCTGGGCGCGGGGCTGCTCGGCGTGGTGCTGACGGCCTTGGCCGCCGGCGCGCTGGTGGCGATGCCGTGCGCGGGGTGGCTGGCCGCGCGGTG